>QHUV01000370.1 GCA_003222065.1 Gemmatimonadota bacterium
AAGTAGCCGGGATGACGATCGAGCTGTTCCCCCATCTCCTGACTGGCACGGATCGTCGGCAGTCCTTCCGTCTGCTCCTGGTAGGTCAGCCGCTTGCCGGCGAGTTGGGCGTTCCGAATCGTCGCCAACACGTCGTCGGCGAGGGAGGCCGCCTGCTCGAGGACGTCCTGATCTGCCTCGGCACCGCGCGCGACGTAGAGCGCGATCGCGAAGGCGACGAGCGTCGCGGTAACGACGACGAGGTAGCTGACCGTTAGGCGAGTCCGAGTGGACGCCATGGCCCGTCGATCCTAATGATTAACAAGGCAAGCGCCAGCCAACGTCAGCGGCATCAACTCTCCTTAATCATGTAGCCGACACCGCGAACCGTCGTGATCATCTTGTGTCCGTGCTTGGCGTCGATCTTCTTGCGCAGGTGATTGATGACGACGTCGACGATGTTGGTACCGGGATCAAAGTGGTACCCCCACGCATATTCGGTGATCAACGTCCGGCTCATGACCCGGCTGGCGTGCCGCATGAGATACTCGAGCACCGTGTATTCCTTGGGTGTGAGCTCGATCAACTCGCCGGCGCGCCGGACCTCCCGCGTGCTCTGATCCAATTCGAGATCGCCGACGCTAAGCTTGTGCGGAGCGATCGTCTGGGGACGCCGCGACAGTGCCTCGACGCGCGCCAGCAATTCCTCGAACGCGAAGGGCTTCGTCACGTAGTCGTCGGCGCCGGCACGGAGCGTCGTGACCTTCGCGTCAACGGCGTCCTGCGCCGTGAGCACGAGCACTGGTTTCTCGAATCCCTTCGCGCGCAGACTGTTGAGGACCTCGAGGCCGGGCTTTTTTGGCAGACGCATGTCGAGGATCACGAGGTCGTACGCTTCCGAGCTCGCCCGACGCTCCCCTTCGTCGCCGTCGGCGACGAGATCGACAGCGTAGCGCTGCTCCTCGAGACCGCGCTTCACGTATTGACCCACCGTCGGGTCGTCTTCGATTACCAAAATCCGCATGTGCGTGCAGCGTTGGACGTAAGAGCGTAGAGCGTGCGTCGAGCGTCACACTTGCTCTGGAGCAGGACGGCTTCGATGTGGCGGCGCTCCAACTCCTCGAGTGTCAATTGTCCGCCGACGAGCGACGCTGGCGACCCAGGCGTGGCGGCCAGGTTGAGCGGAAGATCTTGCGCGCGAATCACGCGGCCACGCGCGAGAAGAACGGCGCGCTCGATGACGTTGCGGAGCTCGCGGATGTTGCCGGGCCACTGATACTCCTGCAGCAACGCGAGCGCGTCCGGCGACAGCGTCGACGTGTCGCTGCCGCCAAACCGCGATAGGAAGTACTCCGCGAGCAGCGGTATGTCGACAGCGCGCTGCCGCAGCGGTGGCAGCGTAATCGTGACTGTGTTGATTCGATAGAGTAGATCGTCGCGGAATTGGCCATCGCGCGCGGCCGACTCCAGGTCGCGATTCGTCGCTGACACGAGCCGGACGTTGACTTCGACCTTCTGAGTCCCACCAACGCGGAAGAAGCTGCCCTGCTCGAGGGCGCGTAACAGCTTCGCTTGCATCTTGCTGGTGAGGGCGCTGATCTCGTCGAAGAACAATGTGCCGTTCGCCGCGACCTCGAGCAGACCCGATTTGCGCGCCGCGGCGCCGCTGAAAGCACCGCGCTCATGTCCGAAGAGCTCGATCTCGACCATGTTCTCAGCGAGCGTCGCGCAGTTGAGATCGACGAGCGGACCGACGCGCCGCGACAGGCGGTGAATGGCACGCGCAACGAGCTCCTTTCCGGTTCCCGACTCGCCGAGGATGAGCACGGGCGTGTCACTCGCCGCGGCGCGCTCCACGACCGAGAGGACGGCGCGCATCGGCGCGTACTGCGTGATGATCTCGGGCGCGGCGTCAATGCGAGAGAGCCTGGCGTGGAGGTACTGATTCTCCTTGGCGAGCTGGCGTTTCTCCCAGGCGCGCCTGACGAGTACGTCGATCTCCGCCATGCGGTACGGCTTCGACATATAGTCGTAGGCACCGAGCTTCATCGCGGTGATGGCGGTTTCAATCGTACCGTTTCCCGTAATGATGATCATCTCCGGTGGCTCCGGCTCCTCGCGCACTTGGCGCAACACCTCGAGGCCATCCATTTCCGGCATGACGATGTCGAGAAGCGCCACGTCGTACGCTTCGGCGCGAAGCGCCTCGAGTGCGGCGCGCCCCTCCGACACGGATGTGACTTGATGTCCACGTCCGGTGAGGAAACTCGTTAGGATCTGACGCAGATGCTCTTCGTCTTCGGCGACGAGGACGCGGATTCGACCCTGGTCCGGCATGAGCTGCTGCGCGGGAACAGGCGTGAGCGAGTGCGCGGGAGTAGCGAGAGTCATACGGCTGCACGCATTGGTTGGCTGGTTGCCGCGGGCAGCACGATCCGGAAAACGCTGCCCTTTCCGAACACGCTGTCGACTTCGATGCTTCCCGCGTTTTCGGCGACCAGTGAGTAGCAGATGGATAGTCCGAGACCCGTACCGCGGCCCGGCGGCTTGGTGGTATAGAACGGCTCGAAGATCTTGGAGAGATCCGCACCGCGAATCCCTTCGCCCTGATCGACGACTTCGGCGATGACAGCACCGCGCCTGGTGTCGGCACGTGTGCGGAGTACGATGGTGCCGCGATCATTCATGGCGTCCATCGCGTTGAGCAGCAGCGCCATGACGACCTGCACGAGCTGCTCCTCACTCGCCATGATCGGCGGCAGGGAGCGATCGATGTCCGCTTGCACGGTGAGCTTCTTGAAGCGCGAGTGATGCTTGAGGAGAAACAAGGTCTTCTCGACCACCGCGTTGATGTCGAGCAGTGTCCGCGCCAGTTTCTTGGGGCGGCTGAAGTCGAGGACTCCCTCGACGATGCCCTTACAGCGCTGCACTTCATGCTGGATGAGCTGCAGCGATTCGGGGAGCGCACTGGTCAGGCGGGGGGAGCTAATCCCATGCTCGCTGATGGTGAGGGCCAGCGTTTCGGCGCAAGCACCGATCGTCGCGAGTGGATTGTTGATCTCGTGCATAACGCCGGCGGCGAGCGTACCGATCGCGGCGAGTTTCTCCGCTTGAGCAAAGCGATCCTGCGCCTCGCGCCATTCGGTGACGTCCTCACCGATGGTAATGACATGCGTCACGTCGGTGTCGTCGAGGTGCATTGGGATCTTCGTGATGCGATACGTCCGCAGCTCGCCAGATGCACTCGACTCGATCTGGAATTGCTGAATCCGCCCGGTCGCGAACACGTCCTCGAACTCGCCGCGGAGCACCTCGGCGGGCTGTCGATGCAAGATCTCGAAGATCGTACGACCAATCGCTTCCTCGCGCGACACGCCCTGCATGCCGGTTTCCCGTTTTCGGTTCCAAGCCTGAATGCGATAGTTGCGATCGATGACGTAGAGCCCGACAGGGAGTGAGTCGATGATCTTCGCCGTGAAGCGACGCTGCTCCTCGATTTCCATCGTGCGCTCGACGACCTCGCTCTCCAAGCGGCGGGCATATTCCGCCGCGCGCAACGGCGTCGCGAGCATGTCGGCGACGATATAGAAAAAGACTCGCTCGTCGGAGTTGAGTGGCTCTTGTCGCCTCAACACCAGCGCGCCTAACACACGATGGCCGGTGAGCAAACGCACGGCGACGAAGCCGCGGCTGGAATCGGCCCCATCGACGAGGAATGCGGCAACCGCATCAGCCTCGACCGCCTCGGCACCGACGCCCCATGCGCGCCGCAGGCGGAGGCGAGGCGTCGTTGAGCGTTCGTCCTGAGAGCCGAGCCAAACCGCGCACTCCTCACCGTTGAGGAGCCCATTCACCGATGCGAGCACGGTTGGCGCGACGGCAGCGATGGATTCACCCGTCGCGAGGGTCGTCGCGATTTCGGCAATCGTAACCAGCCCCGGCGTGGTGGAGGTCGGGGCGGAGATGCGCCGTGCGGGTTTGGGCCGGGGAGACGTGGACAAGACGGAGGGTTCCGAGGCGGACGGAACAATGCACGGGCCTGCTTGGTCAAGATGACCGAACGCCCCTCCGGGTAACGAATTGCTAGGTCATCCGGTCGACCTCGACGAGTATCTCCTGATTGGTACGCTTAAGGCTCGGGTTCTCCTCGACATGCGCCCACTGCACGGTGCCGTTACGATCGATCAGAAAGTACGCGCGATTCGAGAAGAATCGCGCCTCGTTGAGGACGCCGTAACGGACCGTGACCTCACGCTTGAAGTCGCTGAGGAGGTCGACCTTCATGCCGTACTTCTGCTTGTACTCCTTGAGCGCATAAGTGGAATCGACGCTGATGGGGAGAACAGTGATGCCGCGAGAGGCGAATTGATCCCAGTCATCGCGCATCTCGCAGAGCTCAGCGGTGCAGGTCGGTGAGAAGGCGAGCGGAAAGAACGCGATCAGGACGGACTTGTCACGGAGCTGCGAGAGCGTCACGCTCTGGCCCGAGGTCGAAGGGAGGGTGAAGTCGGGCGCGGATGCGCCGACAGCGGGCGGTGCGCTGCCGGCATTCGTGGTGGCAGTCATGGGCTTCTCTGGCATTAGTCGAAATCGCTTTGTGCGGCACCAGCAAGGTAGTCGCTATGCGCTGTTTCGAGCGAGGCGTCGAGAACATGCGCCGGTTGGCGGCACGAGCACGACACGTGCTACCTACCTTTTGGCTTCCGTGCGCGCGTCCGGACACACTCCCACCCCACCCTCAGATGCAGCCAGCGTGAGAGAGGAGAATCTCGGCAGCGAGGAGAGCCTGCCGCGGGTGACGCCGGAGATGGTGGAGGAATGGCTTCGTCATGCTCAGCTTCGCGCAGCGAATCTCTTCTACATGGCCGGGGACCCGAGTCCCGAGCATCGTGAGCGGGCGCTCTCGGAGATGAC
>QHUV01000371.1 GCA_003222065.1 Gemmatimonadota bacterium
CTCCATGCTCTACACTCTTCTCCTGGCGCTGTTGCTCTTCATCGGCGGGGCGCGGATGAGTCACTTCGTCGCCCTTGCCGCGCTCGCGATACCGGTGCTCTGGCACAAGATCGAACGATTGCAGTACGCGGTATTGCGCGTCTCGACGTTCCTGGACCCGGGTGGCGCGCCGGCCGCGGTGAACTACCAGCTCAAGCAGTCGCTGCTTGCGGTCGGTTCCGGTGGCGCCTTTGGCGTCGGCTTCGGCGAGGGGCGCCAGCAAGCGGGCTTCCTGCCGTATCCGTACAGCGACTTCATCGCCAGCAACATCGGCGAAGAGTGGGGGTTCGTCGGCCTTGCCGCCATTACCCTTGCCTTCGCGCTTTACGCCGTGCTCGGATTCCGCATTGCTCGTAAGGCGCGATCGCCGTTTTTGCAGCTTGTTGCCGTCGGTCTGACATTCGTCACCGTGCTCACGGCGTATTTGCACGTCGGCGTCGTCATCGGGTTGCTCCCCACGACCGGGCTGACGCTGCCGTTTGTCTCCTACGGCCGGTCGAATCTCGTATTGACCATGCTGTTCACGGGGATACTGGTGAACATCGGCAGTACCAAGGAACGTGTGATTGGTAGCGGCGCCACCGACCCCTTGGCGACGCCCACCTTGCGGTGACCGGTTCGGCATCGAAAAAACCGGAACCATCCGGGCCGCGCGTTTTTTTTGCCGGCGGCGGCACCGGAGGTCACCTGTATCCCGGGCTCGCAATCGCCCGCGCCTTGAAGCAACTGCGTCCCGATGTTGAGCCTTTCTTCATCGGCGCCCGGCGTGGCATCGAGCGGGACATTCTGCCGACTACGGAATTCCCGCACGTCCTTCTCGATCTGCATCCGCTCTACCGTACGAAGGTGTGGAACAATTGGAGGACGGTTAAGGGCGGCATCGGCGCGTGGCGGCAGCTCGCGCACGTTGCCGCCGAGAGAATGCCGGCCGCGATCGTCGGTACCGGGGGATATGCCTCCGGTCTCGCCCTCGCCTACGCTGCCGCCCATCGGCTGCCGTATGTGCTCCAGGAGCAAAACAGCTACCCCGGCCTAACGATGCGCTTCTTCGCACGTTGGGCACGTGAGGTGTACCTCGGTTACCCGGAGGCGGCGCGCTATCTCAGTAATGGCCGCGGCACGGAGCTCGTGGATTCCGGGAACCCCATCGAGCCTCCAGAGAGACTCCCCCGCACGGCGGCACGACGTGCCTGGGGCCTGCCAAGCGACGGCGGGCACGTGCTGCTCGTCTTCGGGGGCAGCCAGGGTTCGCGCGCGATCAATGCCGCGGTTGCCGAGTGGCTGCGCTCAGGACGACGGCCGCGCGACGTGTATGTCATCTGGGCGACGGGAAAGGGGACCTACGAGGAGTTCGCGTCGCTGGCGACAGACGGCGTCGCCGTGCGCCCGTACATCGCACCGATGCGTGACGCATATGCCGCGAGCGATATCGCGGTCGCCCGTGCGGGAGCAATGGGCACCGCTGAAATGGCGGCCTGGGGAATTCCAGCGATCCTCGTGCCTCTGCCGACGGCCGCCGCCGATCACCAGGCCGTGAATGCGCGCACACTAGCCGCGGCTGGCGCAGCGATTCACATCTCGCAAACGGAATTCACCGCCACGCGTCTCGACGAGACGCTGCGCGATTTGCTCGGCCGGCCAACGGAGCTCGCACGACTTGCGCAGGGCGCCGCGGCGCGCGCCCGCCCGAATGCTGCCGCCGAAATCGCGCGGCGCATCGCGGCCATCATCGATCGCGATAAAGGCCGTTGAGGCGCCCGGCGCCACACCACTGCTTCGCGCTATATTCCGCCGCCCATGCCACTCCTGGATTCCGCCGACCCGAGACCGGTGCACTTCGTCGGTATTGCCGGCGCCGGCATGAGCGCTCTCGCCGAGCTGTTCGTGCGACGCGGTGTGAAGGTGACGGGATGCGACGTAAATCCCACCGGAGTCGATGATCTGCGCCGGCTGGGAATCAACGTTGGCACGCACGATCCCGCGCACGTCTCAGGCGCCCGCGCCCTCGTTGTGACGTCGGCCATGCCGAAGGACCATCCTGAGCTGTTGCGAGCCCGTGAGTGCAATGTTCCGGTTGTGCGCCGCGCTGACGCGCTCGGCGAGGTGACCCGCGGTCGCGAGTTGGTCGGCGTGGCGGGGACGCACGGGAAGACGACGACCACGGTCATGACCGCGGAAGCTCTCGCGGCCGCGGGGCGCGATCCGACGGCGCTTGTCGGTGGCCGCGTCGGGTCGTGGTCGGGAAACTTGCGGGGTGGTAGCGACCGCCTATACGTGGTCGAGGCGGACGAATACGACCGTTCGTTTCTCGCGCTCACCCCCACGGTCGCCGTGGTCACGAACATCGAGGCCGATCATCTCGATATTTACGATGACCTCGCCGACATTCGCGCGGCCTTCTCGCGCTTCGTTTCCGGAGCGCGAACTATCGTATTGTGCGGTGAGGATGAGGGCGCGGCAGGCATGAGATTGCCGACAGGTACGGAAGTGATCCGCTACGCCGTTGCCGACGAGGGGAATCCTCGCGCCCGCGACGCGCGACTCGTGGCGCGCTCCGTACGCGCCAACGGCGGCGGTAGCTTCGACCTCGAGTTCGACGGTGAGGCGTTAGGCAGGGTGACCCTGAGCGTCCCAGGACGTCATAACATTCTCAACGCGCTCGGCGCGCTCGGTAGTGGTCTGGCCCTCGGTGCTCCCGCCGCCGATCTCGCGCGCGGGCTGGCGTCCTTTCGCGGCGTCGAGCGGCGATTTCAGCTCGTCGGAGCGGCGCGCGGCGTGAAGGTTCTCGATGACTATGCGCACCATCCGACGGAGATAGCGGCCACGCTTGCCGCGGCACGCGGCGCCTTTCCGTCGCAACGAATCCTCGTCGCGTTTCAACCGCATCTATTTTCTCGCACACGGGACTTTGCGCGCGATTTCGCCGCCGCGCTTGCCGCGGCCGATGCGTTGTACCTGACCGAGGTCTATCCGTCGCGCGAAAAGCCCATTCCTGGGGTGACGTCATCGCTGATCGCCGACGAGATCCCGGCGGCGGCAGGGCATCTCGCGTGGAGGGGAGAGCGGCGCGATCTCGCGGCGGCCCTCGCCGCCGGCGCTCGCGAGGGCGATGTTGTCATTCTCATGGGCGCTGGTGACATCACGCAGAGCGGCTCCGAACTGCTCGCCTTACTTCGAGACCGAAGATGACCCACGACGAGCCGGCTGTCGCCGAAGGCGGCTGGTCGACGACTCGCGTTAGGCTCGCGCTCGCGGCTGCCGTCCTCGTGCTCCTGCTCGGCGCGCCCTTTTGGGGCCCGCTGCTGCTACGGCAGCTATCGTTCTTTCGTGTGCGGAAGGTGGAGATCATTGGCGCCCGGTATGTGCCCGCCCAAGAAGTTGTGGAACGGCTCCGCGTCGACACCACGGCTTCGGTGTGGGATCCGACAGAACCCCTTGTCGCGCGGCTCGCCTCGCATCCGCAGCTGCGAACCGTCAGCGTCCACCGAAAGCTTCCCGGCACGCTGGTTGTCGAAATTCAGGAGAATCTGCCGATTGCGCTCGTTGCGACCAATGACGGGCTTCGCGCCTACGATGCGCGC
>QHUV01000025.1 GCA_003222065.1 Gemmatimonadota bacterium
CTGCGTCCTGCTTTTTGACCTGACGAGATGCGAAACACCAGATTCATCTTCGCTCCGGATGACAGGCGTCACTCCGCGCGGAGCGCCTGCATCGGATCCATCCGCGCCGCCCGCCGCGCCGGAATCCAGCTCGCCAGCGCCGCAATCGCGAAGAGCACCACCATCACCGCGCCAAGAGCGAGTGGATCGCCGGGTGCGACGCCGTACAGAAATGAACGCAGGAAGCGAGCAACGGACGTGAACAACACCAACCCGGCAACGACGCCGATGGCGGTGATTGCGATTCCCTGCCGGGTGACCATCGTTGCGACGGAACGCGGTTGCGCGCCGAGCGCGATGCGCACGCCGAACTCTCTCCCGCGCATCGTCACGACGTACGCGATGACGCCGTAAAGACCGATCGCTCCGAGCACCAGCGTGACCGCCGCCGCGACGGCGAGCATGACCATCGTGAAGGACAGCTGCGCCATCGATCGGGCGACCACCTCGGTCATGGGGCGTGAGTCGAAGATCGGTAGCGTCGGATCCAGGTCTCGCATTGCCGCGTGCACCATTCTCGTCACCGCGCGGGGATCGCCCGCCGTTCTCACGACGAGCGCCATGGTTCGTGACAGGTTGACTGCCTCGGTGCCTTGCTGCCGGCCGTCGATGCGGTCGAATGTTCGGCCGGCTAGGAGCGGCATGCCCATCGTCTTGAAGTAGCCGCCGTCGGTTGTGACGTAGAACTGTAGGGGTGGGATCTTCGACGACGCCGATGGATCACCTTCCACCCAGATCGGGCTGTTGCTCGACCCGGCGGTTTCGAGCGGCACGTGTGACGTAACTCCCGCCGTGCGAACACCCGGCAGCTCGCGCACCCGGTCGACGAGCCGAGCGTAGAATCGCGCCACGCTCGCGTCGTCTGCATAACGAGCACGAGGGAGCGACGTCCAGAGGGTCGCGAGATGGCCGGAGTCGAAGCCGGGACGTACCGCGTGAAGGCTCTGGAAGCTGCGCAGCAGTAGCGCGGATCCGGCAAGCACGACAAGAGCCAACGCGATCTGTGCCGCGACCAACGCGCCACGTAGCCGCTGCCGCGACCGACCGCTCGTCCCTCCGCGTCCGCCCTCGCGAAGCGACGTCGCGAGCTGGGCGCCGGCATTCCGCACGGCTGGAATCACGCTGCACCCCACGGCGACGAGCGCCGCGACGATGAACGTGAATGTCCCCGTCGCCCAGTCGACGCGCACTTCGGCGAGTCGCGGCAGCTCCGCCGGGCCAGCGCTTACCAGCGCGCGGATCCCGATCGTCGCCACCGCGAGGCCAATCGCACCGGCCAGCGCGGCAAGAATCGCGGCTTCCGTGAAGAAATACTCAATCAAGCGACGGCGCCCGGCGCCGAGGGCGGCACGCACCGCGAGCTCGCGGTGGCGGGCGTCCGCCCTAACGAGAATCAGATTGGCCACGTTTGCGCACGCGACGAGCAACACGAGCGCCGCCGTGGCGGCAACGATCCAGAGCGTTCTCGAAACATCGCCCACGACATCCTCTTGCATCGGCGTCAGTAGCGGCTGCGGCTTGGCCTGATCGAGCAACATCTGCGTCGGCACGCCTGGCGCCATCATTGGCGAGACGTCGACGACGCGCGGCAGGACAGCCTTGAAGTCTCGCTCGGCGGTGGCAATGCTCACCCCAGCCTTGAGCCGGACGAATCCCGTGTAGTTGAAGCCGCCGTAGGCATGTGGATCGAGGCGGAGGGGAAGCCAGATCTCCGTGCGCGCGTCGGGGAAACGAAAGCTCTCGGACATTACGCCGACGATCTGGTGCGACGTCCCAGCCACCTGCAGCATGCGGCCGATGACGGCGCGGTCGCCGCCGAAACGGCTTCGCCACATACCTTCGCTGATGATCACGACGGCTGGGCCATTCGGCTGATCCTCGGCCTCAGTGAAGGACCGCCCGAGCTTTGGCGAGACCTCGAGCAACGGAATCAGATTCGCCGTTATCAGGGCGGATCGAAGTCGTTGCGGCTCGGTGCCGCCGGCAGGATCGGCGACGTTTTCGGCGCCATCCTGGTACGCCGCGATGCCGTCGATGGTGTGGGCAAAGCGCTTGTAGGCGAAGTACGTGGCGCTCGTCTGGTTGGCGCGCGGGATTCCAATCGTCGGAAGAGCATGCCAGGCGCCGACCAGCCTATCCGGGTGTCCGTACGGCAAGGGCCGAAGGAGAACGCCGTTCACGACCGCGAAGATGGCGGCGCTGGCGCCGATCCCGATGGCGAGCGTGGCAACCGCCGTGACGGTGAAGACGGGCGTGCGGCGCAGGGAGCGCCAGGAGTATCGCACCGATTGGGACAACGACATGGACTTGGTCCTTTGCGAGCTGGATGGCTCCTGGTACGGAGGGCAGTGAGCCAGGTTTCGAAATCAGGGATGCGACTTGCACCGTACGGTGGCCGCCAATACTGTCCCGAGCGAAGCGTCTTCCCCTCACTCTCAATTTGACATGTCACTCGCGCATCTCGCGACGCGTGCAACCTTCGCCGCGTTCGTCGCTGCCGTCAATGTGCCAGCGTCACTGGACGCTCAGGCGCTGCCGATTCCGACCGACAACCAACGCCTTCGCGCCGCGCTCGACACGATCAAGGCGCAGGAAGCGTGGACTGTGAGCCAGCAGCTCTCGCTCTGTGAGATTGCCGCTCCGCCATACAAGGAGGCGGCGCGTGCGGCCGAGTACCGCCGCCGTCTGCAAGCGTTAGGCATTACAGGCGTGCATGTCGACAGCGTCGGAAACGTCATCGCCGAGCGGCGCGGCACGGGCAATGGCCCCACGGTACTCATCGAAGGCCATCTCGACACCGTCTTTCCCGAAGGCACCGACGTGCGCGTGAAACGCAACGGTACCATGCTTGCCGGTCCGGGCATCGGCGATGACTGTCGCGGTCTCGCCGTGGTGCTGTCCGTTGCGCGCGCCTTTCAGCGCGCGAACGTGCAGACCGCCGGCACCGTGTATTTCGTCGGCGACGTCGGTGAGGAAGGGCAGGGAAACCTGCGTGGGACGCGGTACCTGTTCGCGAACAGCTTGAAGGGGAGAATCGACTATTTCATCTCCGTCGACGGGATCGGGTTGGACCTCAAGCATCACGGCGTCGGCAGCAAACGTTATCGCGTGACGTACAAAGGGCCGGGTGGCCACAGTTACGGCGCCTTTGGCATCCCCAATCCGATTCACGCGTTAGGCAGGGCGATCGCCCAGATCGCCGACGTCCAGGTCCCGGCGAGCCCGAAAACGACCTTCAACGTCGGCGTCATCTCCGGCGGCACATCCGTCAACTCGATTCCATTCTCCGGAGTCATGGACGTCGACATGCGCTCGGAAACGGCCGACGCCCTCGACGCGCTCGATAAGCAGGTGCTCAAGATCCTCGCCGGCGCGCTCGACGCCGAGAACGACCGCTGGACGCGCCAGACCGGCGCTCGCGCCGAGCGAGCGAAGCTGTCGCTTGTCATCGATACGATCGGCATCCGGCCGGCGAACAGCACCCAGACGGATTCCTCGCGTATCGTTGCCACGGCGCTCGCCGCGGGGCGTGTCCTCGGCTTCCGCCCGAAGAGTGGCGCGTCGAGCACGGATGCGAACGTGCCGATGAGCCTTGGCGTCCCGGCGATCACCATCGACGGCGGCGGCGTCGGCACCGGCGCGCATTCGTTAGGCGAGACCTACGACGACGGCCCCACCGGCTGGCTCGGCCCGCAGTGGGCAGCACTCATCGTCGCTGCGTTAGCTGGTGTGCGATAATAACTCATAGTGCTGCGTTCCCCAGTTAGCGCGTCACGCATCTCGACCTGGACAGTGAGCCCAGTTTCGAGAAGGCAGTTTTCAGCGGCGAGCCTTGAGATGAAAGGGTAAGGAATGACAGAGAGGGACAGTCCTAACTCCTGTGCCTAGACCCTTCGGTCTCAAAGCTTGCTACTCGTTGCTGCCTTCTCGAAACTGGGCTCGCCGTACCGGGTGAGATGCCGCTGGCCCACATTGATCATGACGATACCGAGTCCGCGCGCTGAAGCAGCGCCGCAAAGCTCCGGAGCTCGGCCGCGTTGAGATCAGATACCACCCACCGCTCGCTGCCGCCGTGTCGCCACGAGATCATGTTGTAGCCGTTCACGGTCCTCGTCGCGACTGGCGCGTCGCCCGAGCCGGTGGGCCATGAGAACACGTTGATCATGTGCTGGCGGCGCCCATACACGACGACCGCCACCGGCCGTCCGCCAACGTAATCGACGCGGCCGCCGATCAGCGGATAGCCTTGATCGTCGAACCGCAGCACGGTCGGGGAGTAGTCCAATCGCCCATTGAACCACGGCTTCACGTTGTGCTGATCGGATGACCTGACGTCGGTGAGGTGATCGGGGATGAGCGAGCGCACGTGACTAGCGAGCACCTCGCTCGCCACCGGCGCGGCATTGCGCCCGCCGCCGGCCGCGACCAGCGTCCCGCCGGCGCCTAACGCGGCGCCGACGAAAACGGCCGCGGCGACGCCAAGCGCGCGCGTCAGCCGTCGTCTGTCATTCCGTGCCGAGGGACGGATCTGCTCCGCGGCGACACTTTCACTCGGCGTCGCCGCCACGGCGGCACGGATGCGCGCGCGAAGGACGTCCGGCGCCGTGAAGCGTGTCAGCTGCGAACGCAATGCCGCAACCGTCTCCAGCAACGCCTGGTATTCCGCCGAGCAGGCGGGGCACGTCGTCAGATGGTCGGCGATCTCCGCCGCCCGATCCGGCGGCAGCTCTCCATCGACGTAGGCGCTCAGGGAGTCGCGTGCCGTTTGGCAGAATGCAGGCATATCGTTAGGCAGTGCGTTTGAGCAGGCGACGCATGCGCTCACGGGCGCGCGCCAGGCGCGACATCACCGTGCCCACGGGAACCCCCGTCACGCGCGCGATGTCGTGGTACGACAAACCCTCGATCTCACGGAGCACCAGCGCCTCCCGAAACTCCGCCGGGAGGCGATCGAGCGCCGACGTGAGCCGCTGACGCTCGGAGTCGTCGATCGCGCGCGCATCGGCCCCGTTGCGAGCGGGGGCATCAGCGCTGTGCGCTTCGTCATCGTAGGGCACGTGCTCCGCGGGACCCTTCCGACGCCACGTATACGAGCAGTTTCTCACGATGGTGAGGAGCCACGCGCGCTCGTCGCCGCCGTGAAAGCCGCCGAAATATCGCCAAGCGCGCAAATACGCCTCCTGCACGACGTCCTGCGCGTCGTGCTCATCGCGAAGGAGATGTCGCGCAAGCGTATACGCGTCGTCGAGCAACGGCACGATGGTCTGCTCGAAGCGATCCAGAACGCTGTGGCTCACAAGTGTTTGGTTCAAACGAGTACAGCTTCCCAGATCATAGAACTCCTCGAGTGCTCGATCTATTCCCGATTTCTTTTGTGGATATGAGACGTTCCAGGAACGCGATTTGACTCCCCGCGCCCTGTGATCGCATGTTGGTGGACCGCGACGATCGAGCGACACCCAACGCGAGAGGTAACAATGAACTGGAAACTGGTCTTGCAGCTTTCGCTGTTCGGCTTGGCGATGGGCGTCGGAACGGTGTTCTTTATTCCCTCCACGATCGAGCCCTTCTTCTGGCTCATCATCTTCCTGGTCTCGGCGTATCTCATCGCCACGCGCTGCTCCGATCGTCATTTCGTTCATGGCGTGGCCGTCGGGTTGGCGAACTCTGTCTGGGTGACTGGATCGCACGTCCTGCTGTTCTCCAGATACATCGCGAATCATCCTCGGGAGGCAGCGATGATGTCGTCGATGCCGCTGCCGACACACCCTCGCGTCATGATGCTGATCGTTGGCGCCGGCATCGGCCTGGTGTCGGGGATCGTCATCGGCGCCCTGGCGTTGCTCGCGCGGCGCATGGTGGCGTCCCGACCTCGCCCCGCGGTGTCGAACGGTTGAAGCTCCACCCTGTCAGCGGCAAACACTCCGTTCGGCTCGACGACGACGACGCCCGCCCACCGTCCTCGGCGAAAACGGGCGACGCCCTTCAGCGCGCGACGAAAAAGGAGACTGAACGCATCTCCGAGCTTCAGCGCGTCCTCTACGCCGACGCGCGTTTCGCCCTCCTCATCGTCCTCCAGGGACGCGACGCGTCAGGAAAGGACGGCACGATCCGCCGGGTGTTCAGTGCCGTGAACCCGCAGGGCTGCACCGTCGCCAGCTTCAAGGAGCCGACCGAGATCGAGCGCCGTCACGACTTTCTCTGGCGCATTCACCAGCAGGTCCCGGCGCGCGGCATGATCGGCATCTTCAATCGCTCGCACTACGAAGACATCCTCGTGCCGCGCGTCCACGATCTCGTGCCGAAGAAGGTTTGGTCGGCGCGTTATGATGAAATCAACGATTTTGAGCGATTGCTCACGGAGAACAGCGTCGTCATCCTCAAGTTCTTGCTGCATATCTCCCGCGACGAGCAGCGGACACGACTCGTGGAACGGCTCGCCGACGAGAAGAAGAATTGGAAATTTCGCGCCGGCGATCTCGACGACCGCGCTCGCTGGGACGATTTCACCAAAGCCTATCGCGGCATTCTGACGCACACGAGCACGAAGTGGGCGCCCTGGTTCGTTGTGCCGGCCGATGATAAGGACGTGCGCGACTGGTTGGTCGCGCGCACGATCGCGGACCGCATGGACAAGCTCGATCTCCGGTACCCGCCGGCCGACGCCTCGATCGTCGGCTTGAAAATCGTCTGATCGCGTGAGCGCCCGTTACGTCGCCCTGCTGCGCGCCATCAACGTCGGCGGCCACGTCGTGAAGATGGACGTCTTGCGCAAGCATTTCACCAAGCTGGGCTTCACGAACGTCGAAACGTTCATCGCCAGTGGTAACGTGCTCTTCGACGCGTCGGGCGCAAAGGCGCCGGAGCTCGAGGAGCGCATCGCCTATGAGCTCGAGCAGCGCCTCGGCTACGCGGTGGCGACATTCGTCCGTACGCCCACCGAGCTCGCCTCAGTCGTTAGGCACCAGCCATTTCCTGGCGGCGTCTTCGATCCCGATCAGCATCCGCTTTACATCGGCTTTCTTGCCGGCCGCCCCAAGGCGGACACGATCACCAAGGTCGTCGGCCTTCGGACGCCTGTCGACGAGCTCCACATTCATGGCCGTGAGCTGTATTGGGGCTGCCGCACCCGATTCAGCGACTCCGCCGTCTCCGGCGCCGCCCTCGAGCGCGCGCTCGGCATGCCCATGACCCTGCGCAACGTGACGACGGTGCGGAAGCTCGCGGCCAAATTGTCATCCTGAGCGAAGCGAAGGCTGCTCGCTTCGCTCGCAGCAGACACGCAGCTACCTCCGCACGAACCTGATGTTGCGCACGCGCCCGGCCTCGACCGTGAACGCGCCCGGCGCCGGGCCACCAATCCGCTCGAAGTGCAGCGTTAGGCCATTACCAGCGCGAAACGTATCCGCGGCCGTCGCCATGAGCTTTTGCGTCGGTACATGACGCGCCGAGAGCACCAAGCCGCCCTGATCGACCGCCACGTGATACGTCGCGTCGACCTCGGCCGAGTAATAGTCTCCCGCGTATGGCGCCAACTCCGTGGCGCTCAACGCCGCGGCCAGAGCGACTTCGCCCTGCCGGCGATTCGCGAGCTGGCGATCGACCTTCGGCCCCATCTTGCTCCCGATGTACACTGCCGCCACCTGCTCGGCGAGCGGACCGGGATTGATCGCGCCGAGATTGCATGTCGTGAGTACGCTGAAGTGCTGGTCGGGGAAGCGCAGAATCTCCGCCTTGTAACCCATGAGCGAACCACCATGCTCGTCGACGCGGAGCCCGCGATACGCTGTGACGTTGTTGCCGAACGCGTACGCGATGGTGTCGCCTTTATTGAGGACGCCGCGTGTATGAATCAGCTTCTGCAGCGCGTCACCGCCGACTTGATGGGTGTAGAAGTTTTCGTCCCACTTTCGTAAATCCTCAACGCTCGTGTACAAGCCGCCCGCACCGATCTTGTCGAAGTTTTGCAAATACGAAATACGGTAGCCGCCTTTCCCGTCCGATTCGTAGCTCATTGCCCGGTTCTTCATGACGTGTCCGGGATCGTCGTGAAAGTGCGTATGGGTCATCCCGAGCGGCTGAAAGATTCGCTCGTCCGCGAACTCCCGCAGTGACTTGCCGGTGACGCGCTTGACGATCTGACCGAGGAGGAAGTAGCCGGAGTTGCTGTACAGGTAGTCGTCGCCGGGCTTGAAGTTCAGCTCCCGTTGGCGCGCGATGAGCGCCACCGCCTCCGAATCCGAGAACACGTCTTCCAAGCGCAGCCCGCCCAGCGACATCAGCACGTAAATGTCGCGAACGCCGCTCGTGTGGTGAACGAGATGGTTGATCGTGATTGGCGTCCCGTAATCCGGCATCTCCGGGATGTATTTCCGGATGTCGTCGTCCAGTCCGATCTTGCCGTCGAGCGCCAGAAGGGCGATGCTCGCCGCGGTGAACTGCTTCGAGTCGGATCCAACGTAGTACACGAACCGCGGCGAGTTGGGGATGTCGTAGTCCAGATTTGCCATCCCGTAGCCCCGCTCATAAATGAATCGGCCGTTCTGCAGCACGCCTAACGCGCAACCCGGCGACGTTGGCTTGTCCCATTCGGCGAAGATCTGGTCGACCTTCGAATTGGCTGGGAATTGCTGCGCGCCGACCCTCGCCGCGCCGAGGATCGTACAAACGATTACAGTCGCGAGACAGAAACGCACGGGCGCACCTCGATTAACGGTTGGGTTCGGATCGCCGATGAGTTACGACCGGTGACAACGAATGTCAAACGTCCCATCGGGTTTGCGGAATCTCGGATCTTGATCTACGATCGCCCCTTCTGTCATCCTTCGTCGCTGCACTAGCAAGATGACAGCTCCCCACGCCCCAGCGTCCATGCGTCGATCCGTTACCATCGCACTCGTTCTCCTCGCCGCGCGAACCGCCGGCGCGCAGTTCCCGCCGCAGAAGCTGCAGAATCTCAAAGTCTTTCCCAAGGACATTCCCGTACGGACCCTGATCGATACCATGGCGAGCTTCACGCGCGCCCTCGGTGTCCGCTGCACGTACTGTCACGTCGGCGAAGAGAGCCAACCGCTCTCGTCGTACGATTTTCCGTCCGATCAAAAGCCCGAGAAGGAAAAGGCGCGCGAGATGCTTCGCATGGTCGGCGCCATCAACGGTGAATACCTAACGAAGCTGACAGCTCGACGCACGCCACCAATCACCGTCGCGTGTGCGACCTGTCATCGCGGCGTCACCGAGCCGCGGCCGCTCCAGCAGATCGTGCTCAACGCGTACGACGCCGCGGGAGCCGACTCTGCCGAAGCGCTGTATCGCGCGTTGCGCACCCGTTACTACGGACGTGCCGCCTACGACTTCGGCGAAGTCCCGCTCGCCGATGTCGGCGCGGCTCTGCGCGCCCGCGGCAAAATGCCGGACGCCCTTCGCTTCTATGTCCTCAACACGGAGCTCACGCCAACGTCCGCCTTTGCCTTCCGGCAAGCCGCGGACGCGCAACTCGCCGCCGGCGACACTGCCGCGGCGGTCCGAAGCTTTCAGCGCGCGCTGGCTATCAATCCGAACGATCGGCAGGCCAAGGGAGCCTTGGACAAGCTAGGGGCCAAGCCATAATGTCGATTTGGCCAGCCCCCGAACGACTACAGTCCGAAGCCCTTGCACCTGTCACCTAACCCCTAGCACCTACTCTTATGCGCTACCTCTGCCTGATCTACGAGAACGAGAAGAACTATGCGACCATGCCCAAGGGCGAATCCGACAACGTGATGGCCGAATACGGCGCCTTCACGCAAGGCATCAAAGAGAGCGGCCATTACGTTGGCGGCAACGCTCTCCAACCGACCCCTTCGGCGACCACGCTTCGTGTACGAAACGGAAAAGTTTCCACGACCGACGGTCCATTCGCGGAGACGAAGGAACAGCTCGGCGGCTACTATCTGATCAACGCCAAGGATCTCAACGACGCGATTCAAGTGGCCTCCAAGATCCCGTCCGCGAAATTCGGATCGATCGAAGTCCGACCGATCATGGAGTTCAATCAGGCGTAACGTGGCTCCGCGGTTTCATGATCGGTGATCCATGAGCGATCTGGTGGCCGATAGGATCGACGAGATCTACCGCTCTGACTCGCGCCAGGTCCTGGCGACGCTCATCCGTCTCCTCGGCGACTTCGATCTCGCCGAGGAGGCGCTGCACGACGCGTTCATGGCCGCGCTCGAGCGCTGGCCTAACGACGGCATGCCGCGAAATCCTCGGGCATGGCTCGTCTCCACCGGGCGCTTCAAGGCGATCGACCGGGTGCGCCGCCGGGTAAGTTTCGATGCGGCGGTCTCTCGTTTCGGCGAAGCGGATGACACGGTCGTCTCGCCCCTGCCCGATGACGACGACGACAGTGTTCCGGACGACCGGTTGCGGCTTCTTTTCACCTGCTGCCACCCCGCGCTCAGCCCCGACGCGCAAATCGCTTTGACCCTGCGCGAGGTCTGCGGCCTAACGACGGAGGAAGTGGCGCGCGCCTTTCTGACGCCTCCGCCGACGATCGCCCAACGGATCGTCCGTGCCAAGGCAAAAATCCGCGACGCGCGCATCCCGTACGAGGTGCCCTCCCGCAGCGATCTGTCGGCCCGCCTCGACAGCGTCCTCCATGTGACGTACCTCGTGTTCAACGAGGGTTACCTCGCCTCGTCAGGTAGCGCGCTGACGCGGCCTGATTTGTCGTGTGAGGCCGTGCGCCTCGCGCGCTTGACGCTCGAGCTGCTTCCCGACCCCGAGGTCATGGGACTCTTGGCGCTCATGCTCCTCCACGAGTCGCGCCGCGCCGCGCGGACGTCCCCCGACGGCGAGCTCATTCTCCTCGAGCATCAAGTTCGCTCACTGTGGAATCGCGATCAGATCGCCGAGGGTATCAGCTTGGTCGAACGGGCGTTGTCATCGCGCCGTGTTGGGCCCTACGCGCTGCAGGCGGCGATCGCCGCCGTGCATGCCGAAGCGCCTAACGCGGCAGCGACTGACTGGCGGCAGATCGTCGGCCTCTACGACGTGCTGTCGCGCGTCGACTCGTCTCCGATCGTAGAGCTCAATCGCGCCGCGGCGGTGGCGATGCGTGACGGGCCGGCCGCCGGTCTCGCGCTCATCGACGCGCTGCTGGCGCGCGGCGAGCTGGCCACGTATCTCCACGCCTACTCCGCCCGCGCCGACCTCCTTCGCCGCCTCGGCCGCGCAACAGATGCCATGGCCGCGTACGAGTACGCGCTCGCTCTCGCGACTCAAGAACCCGAGCGTCGGTTCTTGGCTCGTCGCCTCTCCGAGCTAAGCTCTCCGGGCGAGACAAAAGCGTGATCGCGGACTAACACGGACAACAGCACGGACTGACGCGGACGAAAGAGCGACAAGAGCTCTGGTACGGATTTCACGGCTGAAACGGATTCCACGGATCTGCTCCGTGGCGCTCACGACTCCACACCGCCACGAGCCCGGACGATCCTTCTTTGTGCACGACCTCGGGAAGCTGCTCGCGCCGGAAGCCGCTTGGTGTGCCGTCACCAAGAGCATCGTCCGGGCGCGTGGAGCACGGACGCGTAGGCGCGCTGAGGAAGATCCGGGAGATCGGTTTTCAGATCCGTGGAATCCGTGATGAGCTCTTGTCGCTCTTCGTCCGCATCCATCCTCGTGCTGTTGTCCGCGCTTGTCCCGAGGAGCGCAAGTGACGAGGGATTCGTCCGCGATGATGCTGTACCGCCGCGGTGCAAGGAAGCCGACAAGCCCCCATGACATTGTCTCACGCGGACAAACTAGCCGCGTCCTAACCGTTGCCACTCCACGAAACCGCGCGTCGTCGACTGATGCGTCGATTCGTAGATGAGCTCCGGTATGCTGCCCGGGCGTTGGCCAAGGCGCCGCTCTTCACGGCGGTCGCTGTCGTTTCCCTCGGCCTCGCCCTCGCCCTGAACACATCCGCGACTTACTCGCCGTCCGACCGATAGTCGGCCGAGCATTCGGCGCCAAGGACGCGGATGGCGGGAATGTTCAGGCAGCGATCATCAGCTTCAGTCTCTGGAACCGCGTCTTCAACGCTCGCCAGCTCGCGAGTGGACTCAAGCTGAACCTTGGTCACGCGACGTATACCGTCGTCGGCGTCATGCCCCGCGGGGTGCACTATCCTGGCGTCGCCGACATCTGGGTTCCCGAAGCTGCCGTGCCGCGCTCGAGCGGTGCCTGGCAGGCCGGACCCTTCCCGGTGTTGCGTCTCAAGCGCGGGGCGACGGTGCAAACGGCGCGCACCGAGCTGACGTTCATCGCCGCCCGCCTAACGGCGCTCTATTCGCCCCGACAGCCGCTTGGAGCGAGGGTGAGCCCGCTTTGGATACCGCGCGGATTGCCGAATGATCGGACCTTGGTCATGTCCTCGTTCATGGGTGGCACGGTGGCGATGGTGCTCATCATCGCTTGCGCCAACCTCGGTACGATGATGCTCGCGAGAGGTATGGCCCGGCGGCGTGAGACGGCGATCCGTATCGCTCTTGGCGCGAGTCGCGCCATCGTTGTTAGGCACGTGCTCAGCGAGTGCATACTGATCGTCACGGGCGGTGTCACGATCGGTGTGCTGCTCACGTTGTGGGCGCTTCACGTCATTCCGCATTTTGCTACGCCCTACGTACCGACAATTGGCGATCTCGAGCCTGCGCCGAGCTGGCGCGTCTTCGGCTTTGCCCTGCTCGCGTCCATCGCGACGATCGTGTCGGCTGGAGCACTGCCGGCTATTCGCGCGGCGATGACGGATCCTGCCGAGCCAATGAAGGAAGGCGCCGGGACGACCACCGGCCGGCTGCGCGATCGTTACAATCCACTCATCGTGCTCGAGGTCGCGCTGTCGACGGCACTCCTCATGTGCTCGGCGCTCTTCGTGATCAACGTCGTGAGGCTCGCCGCGTTCGAGTTCCAGTACGCGGCCAAGCGTCTCGTTGACGCATCGATCTGGGTGAGTGAGAAGCAGGTTCCCAGCAATGCGGGCGTTGAGCGTTTCTATGAGGATCTCATTATCAAGACGCGTACGGTGCCTTCCGCTCTTGTTGCCGCCACGTCCTACAATGAGCGGCCTGATGGCGGAGTAGTGTACGCCGAGGAAGGGAAGAGCGGCGACCGCTGGATCAATTCTCAGGGCTACTGGGTCGTGAGCCCGGACTACTTTCGAACCTTCAAGATCCCCATCGTCCGCGGACGCGACTTCGAGGCTGGTGACCGCGGTGCCGCCGTCCAAGGCGTCGTCATCGTCGACGAGCGGGCGGCGGCGCGACTCTGGCCCGATGTTCCGAATCCGGTCGGGCGCATGGTCAAGCTTGGTATGAAGGAGTCACAGAGGCCGTGGCTGCGTGTCGTCGGCATCGCCCATGACGTCGAAAGCGGCCCTCGCGCCGACCAGGATCTCCCGCCGGAGCCCCGCGTCTACGTCGTGTACTCACACGATAGCAAACGCGCGCGCGATCTCATCGTGCAGGGCAACGGCGTCGGCGGAGACCGGGGACGCGCCGAGCTCGCGCTCGCCCTGCGGCGCGAAATACAGTCCATCGCGCCGATGATGCCCGTTCCCAACGTGCAGCCGTGGCTCGCCAATTATGAAGGCGCACTGACGGCGGTTGGATTCATGGCCTCGCTCTTCGGCGCGTTCGGCATGTTCGGCCTGATCCTCTGTGCCGTCGGACTGTATGGCGTTCTCGCCTACACTGTGAGCCGGCGGTTGCGTGAGTTCGCGGTGCGCGTCGCGTTAGGCGCGCGGCGGCGGGACGTCGCGCGGATCGTCGTCCACGACGCGGCGGTGACGGCGCTCGCTGGTGTCGGCATCGGCGCCTTTCTCGCCTTGTGGACCACCCGCACCATTACCGATGGAATGGCCAGCATGCCATACGCCGAGGTCATCGCCCTCGTCGCCGCGGAAACGGTGCTGTTCGGCGCCGCCGTGCTCGCGTGCCTTGGTCCGGTGCGTCAGGCAGCGAAGGCCGACCCTGTCGAGATCCTGCGCGCGAGCTAAGGTCCGGCAGCCTCGTTCGCGGCGCGCTGCAGCCGCGATTCGATCCGCGGGTCCGGCACGAGCCAGATCAGTGCCACGAGCACATACAGCGCGTCGGCGATCGCCTGGTGCACGAACGCCAACGGAATCGCCGCGACGTAAAAGGCGATCGACAACTTGCCCTTGAAGTCCGATCCCACCGCCGCGGCCAGACGCACATTCGTTGCTCCATGCACCGCGAGGAGCGTCCGCAACAGAATCGTGAACGCGAGCGCGCAGAGGAGCAGGACGATTCCATACACCGCGGTCGGTACCGCGGCGTAATGATTCTCACCCACCCAGCTCGTCACGAACGGAATCAGCGACAGCCAAAAGAGTAAATGGAGATTGGCCCAGAGCGTCGCGCCGTTGATCCGATCCGTCGCTTGCAGCATGTGGTGGTGATTGTTCCAGTAGATCCCCAGGAACACGAAGCTCAGAACGTAGCTCAGAAGTGACGGCACCGCGGCGCGCAGCGCGGGCCAATCGGATCCGTGCGGGGCGTGCAGCTCGAGCACCATGATCGTGATGAGAATCGCGATCACTCCATCGCTGAACGCTTCCAGCCTCGACTTGGTCATGCCATCTCCGCACCCGTTAGGCTTGTTCGACGCGGCTGACGGCGCGGCGCATCAGCAAAGACTGCACGACACCCACGACGTTCGACGCCACCCAGTAGAGCCCGACGCCGGCGCTCAGACGCCACGCAACGAGGAAGGTGACGCCCGCCGCAAGGATTGCCGCGCCGCGCGACGACGTGGAGGATGGCGCCATCGTTACGGCTGCGCCCGTCAGACCGGCGGCGATCGAGGCGACGAGAATGTCTGGTTTGCTGAGATCACTGATCCAGAGGAAGCGCGCCGCGCGGTGCGCGCTCGTCGCGATCGTCTGATATACGCCGGCCCCAATCGGCATCTGGATCGCCGTACCGAGCAACGCACCCTTTGGTACGAGACCGATACCATTGGCGGCGTAGAGCTCACCCGTCGCCTGCGCGAGCCGCGCCGGATCCTTTGCGTGACGCTTTTGCAGTCGCTCCATCTCCGGAGCGAGACGCCGGATGGCTTCTTGATGGTCTCGCGCCCGCATCGCGAGGCGAACGGTGAGCGGCAGCAATGCCAGGCGCACGATGAGCGATAGCATGACGATGCCGCCGCCCAGGCTACCGCCGCAGACGTGAGCGAGCGCAAAGAGGACGACGCGTAGCAAGTCGACGAATGATGACCAGAAGAACATGGGCAGTGCTCCGATTGTCGGATACCGTCATCCTACGTCGCCGGCCTGCATTCGTGCCAGCGCCAGGCTGTCATCCCGAGCGAAGCGAAGGATCTGCTGCTACCGCGAACAGCGTTTTCGTTTTCTCGACGCCGGCGACGAGCGCCTCCACGTCGCGCTCGTCGTTGTAGACGTAAAAGGACGCGCGCGCGGTGGCCGGCACGTCGAGGCGGCGCATGAGCGGTTGCGCGCAGTGATGGCCGGCGCGCACGCACACGCCGTCACCGTCGAGGATGGTCGCGATATCATGCGGGTGCACGCCGGCGAGCGTGAACGATACGACGCCGCTGCGCGCGGCGAGGTCGCGGGGTCCGAACAGCTGGACCCCTTCGATAGTTGCCAGCTGTTGCAGCGCGAGCTGCAACAGCTCCCGCTCGTGCGCCCGGACGGCGTCCATGCCTAACGACTCCAAGTACGTGCACGCGGCGGCAAGACCGATGGCGCCGGCGACGTTCGGCGTGCCAGCCTCGAACTTGTGCGGGAGCACGTTCCAGGTCGTCTCCTCGTCGCCGACGATCTCGATCATGTCGCCACCCATTTGGTACGGCGACATGCGCTCGAGCAGCGCAACCGGCCCGACGAGCGCCCCGATGCCCATCGGACCGAGCATCTTGTGTCCGCTGAACGCATAGAAATCGACGTCCGCCAGGTCGTCGAGCGTTAGGCGGAGATGCGGCGCGGCCTGCGCGCCGTCGCAGACGACAATCGCGTCGGGCGCGGCACGGCGGCGCACGAACGCGGCGATCTCGGCCACGGGATTGATCGTGCCAAGGGCGTTCGAGACGTGATTGAAGGCGACGATGCGCGTGCGCGCCGTGAGCAGGGACGCGAGGGCGTCGAGATCGAGCCGCCCGTCGCTCGTGAGGCCGCAGATGCGCAGCTTCGCTCCCTGACGTAGCGCGAGCTGCTGCCAGGGGACGAAGTTTGCGTGATGCTCGAGCGCGGTGACGACGATTTCATCTCCGGGAAAAACATGCTCGGTGCCCCACGCGGTGGCGATGAGGTTCAAGCCCTCGGTCGTTCCGCGCGTGAAGATCAGCCGCCTCGTGTCGCCGACGCCGAAGAATGTGGCGACTCGCTCGCGGGCCTCGTGATAGCGCTCGGTAGAGCGGACCGAAAGCGTGTACGCGCCGCGATGGGGATTGGCGTAGTCGTGCTCGTAGTAGGCGCGCATCGCGTCGAGCACCGCGCGGGGTTTCTGCGCCGTCGCCGCGGAATCCAGGTAGTGCAGGGCAGGGCTTCCGGCAAGGAGCGGAAAATCGCTGCGCGAAGCGAGGCTGGCTGCCCTCGTCCCTCTCTTCTCGGCTCGCCCCTTTCGGCTCGCTCTTCCGCCCGAAACTTTGCTCACGGCATCCTCCGACGGACCTTCACCTTCTCGTCCTCCACGCGTACGTCGTAGACGGCCACCGGCTCGATCGCCGGACCGCGACGCACCTCACCCGTTAGGCACGAGTATTGTGCTCCGTGCCAGACGCATTCGATTGTCCCATCCTTCAGGAGCGTTCCATCCGACAGCGGAAACTCGGCGTGCGTGCAGACATTGTGCACCGCGCCCACGCGACCGCGAAAGTTGAAGAGGCAAATCTCCTCACCGGCCGACGTCCGCACGCCCAACAACGAGCCCTCCGCCAAATCCGCTACCGCCGCGACCGTCTCGAATGCGTGCCCCGGCTCGCGCTCTTCGCCTTCACGCGTTCCACCGCTCACGGCTCTTCCGAGATCTCCGACGCGCCGTTCGTCGAGCTTTCATCGCTGCCCAGCGCGGACCGGAGCGCGTGCCACGCCATGCTCGCGCACTTCACGCGAATCGGAAATCGCGCCACGCCGCCTAACGCTCTCAGCGACCCCAAGGTCTTCTTCGCCGCCGGATCCGCGTCCACGTCGAGCTTCCCGGTGACCAAGTCATGAACTCGCGTGAACAACGCCTCGGCTTCCGGGCGGGTCTTTCCCTTCACGGCCTCCGTCATCATCGACGCAGATGCCCGCGAGATCGCGCAGCCGCTTCCCTGAAAGCTCGCGTCGATCACGCGGTCACCTTCCAGCTTCAGCCACAGCGTCAGCGCGTCGCCGCAGAGCGGGTTGTGCCCCTTCACGACGCGATCGGCGCCCTCCATCACCCGATAATTACGCGGCCGGCGGTTGTGCTCGAGAATGATCTCCTGGTAGAGCGCGTCGAGGTTTGACACGAGAGCTGTTACGCGTCCGGGGCCGGCATCACTGCTCGATCATCGTAAAGCGCCGCAGCGTCATCTGCTCTA
Organism: Gemmatimonadota bacterium; assembly: GCA_003222065.1. Lineage (GTDB taxonomy): Bacteria > Gemmatimonadota > Gemmatimonadetes > Gemmatimonadales > Gemmatimonadaceae > AG2. Next base: position 17,611 of record QHUV01000025.1, read on the forward strand.
ATTCCTTCCGCACGCTCTCCTGATCGATCGTCTCCAGCACGTCGGCGGCGAAGGCGTACGTGAGGAGCTGGCGGGCAAGCTCGCGGCTCACGCCGCGGCTCTTCATGTAGAAGAGCGCTTGCTCATCGAGGCGGCCCACGGTCGCGCCGTGCGTGCACTTCACGTCGTCGGCGAAGATCTCGAGCTGTGGCTTGGTATCGATCTGTGCCTTGTCCGAGAGAAGCAGCGTGCTGTTCGTCTGCTTGCCGTCCGTCTTTTGCGCGATCGGATCGACATACACCTTGCCGTTGAAGACGCCGTGCGATTGTCCGTCCAGCACACCCTTATAGAGCTCGCGGCTGAAACAGTTCGGCTGCGCGTGGACGATTTGCGTTTGATGATCGCAGTGCTGTTCGCCGTCGAGCATGTACAACCCGTTCAACGTCGAGCCGCACCCTGGGCCATCGAGCGTCGTGTAGATGTTCGTGCGTGTGAGCGAGCCACCGGCCGCGAGCGAGAACGAGAGGTAGTGGCTGTCTCGCGCCTGACGCGTCTCGATCGTGCCGACGTGAAACGCGCGCATTCCCTCGCGCTGCATCTTGTAGTGGTGCAGCGTCGCGCCATCGCCGACGGCGACTTCGGTCACCGCGTTGGTGAGGTACACCGCGTCGCTCAGCGACACATAACTCTCGATGACCGTCGCTTTCGCGTGGCGCCCGACGACGATGAGGTTCCGCGGATGCATCATCGACTTGGCCGCGACGGCATCGGTGACGAACAGCAGATGAATCGGCGTCCGTACTTCGACGTCATCGGCGATGCGCACCACCGCACCGTCGTGCATGAACGCGGTGTTCAACGCCGTGAACGCGCGGTCGTCGTAGCGCGTGATCTGCGCGACCTGCTCGACCAGCTCCGGCGAGTCGGTCCACGCGCGCTGTAGATCCACCAAGCGGACGCCATCCGGCAGATCACTGTCGTTCGAGAGATCAGGCGCATAGCGACCGTTCACGAACACCAGCGTGTGCCAGTCGTTATGGCCGAACGTGAACGGCGCCAGCGACGCGCCGCGCACGTCGCCACTCGGCGTCGTGACATGGACGTATCCCGCCGGTTGCGCGGCATCCGTCAGCCAATCGTAACCCTTCTCTTCCAGCGCCAGCGCGAGCTCCTTCCCGCCCGACTTCACGATGCGCCCCGCGGCCAACACGTGTACGACGTCAGGCACGATATAGTTGAGCAAACGCTGATAGTGCGTCACGACAATGAACGATCGATCACCCGTGCGCAGCTTGTTCACGCCATCGGCCACGGTGCGCAACGCGTCGATGTCCAGGCCCGAATCGGTCTCATCGAGAATGCCGAGGCTCGGCTCCAGGACGGCAAGCTGCAGAATCTCGTTCCGCTTTTTCTCACCACCGGAAAAGCCGGTATTGACCGATCGACTGAGCATCGCCGGATCCATGTCCACGAGGGCGAGCCGATCCTCCATGATGTCCGCGAACTCCAGCGGGTCGACCTCCGGCTCGCCGCGCGCTTTCCGGATTTCGTTGTATGCCGCGCGCAGAAAGTACGCGTTCGAGACACCGGGAATCTCCACCGGGTACTGGAAGGCCAGGAAGATGCCCTCATGGGCGCGCTCTTCCGGCTCCATCTCGAGGAGATCCTGACCCTTATAAGTGATCGAGCCACCGGTGACTTCGTACGCCGGATTCCCCGCGAGCACCTGCGCCAACGTGCTCTTGCCGGAGCCGTTTGGCCCCATCACCGCGTGCACCTGCCCGACATCCAACGTGAGGTCGATGCCGCGCAGAATCGGCTTGTCGCCGACAGAGGCGGTCAAACCGCGAATTTCGAGTAGAGACATGAAGAACCTAGGTGCTAGGTGTTAGGTGTTAGGTGTTAGGTG
>QHUV01000372.1 GCA_003222065.1 Gemmatimonadota bacterium
GTTCGCCGCGATCTGATCAGTGAGCTCGAACCGAACGTCGTGAGTTGGATGGCAGTGAAGGGGAGTGACGACTTCCGCCGGCTCGTCGACTACGATCTTACCTGGCGCGACGACGCCCGCCGCTTCGAGTTCATCACGCTGCCGTTCCAGGACTTTGCCGGAATGAACGCGAGCCTCGAGCTCATTCACGAGTCGGGACCGAAGGCGATCGCCGATCATGTCGCCGTGCTCGCCGATATCATCGTGCTGTGGGCTTCCCGCCTGCCCAATGTGGAGCTTGTCACTCCGTCAGTGCCAAAACACCGAGCCGGAATCGTTGCCCTTCGCATGCGGAACGCCGCCGCCGTGAGCGAGGCGCTGACAGCGGCTAATGTCAGCCATTCCCTGCGCGAAGGGTCCATCCGGCTTTCGCCGCACTTCTACAACACGCGCGAAGAGATCCGCTGCGCGCTCGCCGTAATTGAAGACGCTCTGTCATCCTGAGCGAAGCGAAGGATCTGCTGTTGGCAGGACGCAGATGAACGCAGATGAAAAGAGCGTTCAAACGCTTTTCGAAAGGGTCCGTTTCGCTCTTCGTAATATCTGCGTTTTACCTGCGCGGGCGCCCTGGGGGCGCGTTCATCTGCGTCCGCTGTTGACTCAAAGCGGGTCCGCCTAACGAATCAACCGCACCACGGCATACTCCCGACGCCCCTTCCCCAGTACCACATAACCGCCCTCCAGCAACACAGCCGACGCGTCGAGATACCGCTCCTTGGCACTCAGCTTTCGCTTGTTCACCGAGAAGCCCCCCTGCTCGAGCAGTCGTCGCGCCGCGCCGTTCGACGCCGCGAGCCCCGCCGCGACCAGCAGCTTGAGCACGTCCAGCCCCTGACCCTGCGCGTCGCTCACGTCGGCCCAACAGCGTGAAGTAGCGCAAATATTTGCCAGCATCCCGGTCATCGACGTTCAACCAGAATTGATAGAACTCGTACGGCGACGTGAGAGACGGGTCCAGCCATACCGCGCCAGCTTCCGTCTTGCCGAACTTCGCCCCCGACGCCGTGGTGACGAGCGGCAGCGTCGCGGCCTGTGCCTCCACGCCCTCAACCTTGCGAATCAGTTCCACGCCCGCCGTGATGTTCCCCCACTGATCGCTGCCGCCCATCTGCAACATCGCCCCATAGCGTCGATGCAATTCCAGGAAATCATACGCCTGCAACAGCATGTAGCCGAATTCAGTGAACGAAATACCGCTCTCTAGTCGAGCCCGCACCGACTCCTTCTGCATCATGTAGTTCACGGTGAAGTGCTTGCCTACGTCGCGCATGAAGTCAATCGTCCGCAACGTCAGCAACCATTCCGCGTTGTCAACGAGAATGGCACCGACTCCCCTGCCTTCCGAATCGTCGAAATCGAGAAAGCGCGCTAGCTGCGCGCGTATGCCGCGCACGTTGACATCGACTTGCTCGGCTGAGAGCAGCGCACGCTCGCTCGTTTTTCCGCCCGGATCTCCGATCAATCCTGTGCCGCCGCCGACGAGTGCGATCGGTCGATGCCCACTCCGTTGCAGATGCACCAGCGCCATGATCGGCACCAGACTACCGATGTGCAGACTCTTCGCCGTCGGATCGAAGCCCACGTACCCCGACGTAGTGCCATGCTGGAACAACGCGGTGACGCCCTCGGTATGCTGATACAACAGTCCGCGCCACCGTAGTTCGTCGAGCAATGTGTGAGTTGCCGTTGTCATGATCGTCAAAAAATAGACGCGTGAGGCTGGGCTCGCAGCTATCTTGTCTTTTATGGCTTCTTTCCATCCGATAGCATCCTTCCACCGATTCCGCGAACAGCATCCGCGAATCATGCGGGGCTTGCTCATCGGTGCCGCGTTCGGGATTTCCTTTGCGGTTGGACTGTTTTACGCGAGCTGGGCCCTCGTCTGCCGGGCCGGACGCTGCCCTGCGGTCGAAGTGCTCGACGAGTACACCCCCCGTCAAACGTCCAAGCTGTATGCCGCGGACGGCAGCTTCATCGCCGAGATCGGTCTCGAGCGGCGCACGGTCGTGAAGCTCGAGCAGATTCCCCCGATCGTTCGCAAGGCGTTCGTCGCGACCGAGGACAAACGATTCTACGAGCACGCCGGAGTCGACTGGAAGCGCGTGCCGGCCGCGATCATCAACGATGTGCGCACGCACAGCTGGAGCCAGGGCTTCTCCACGATCACCATGCAGCTCGCGCGAAACATCTTTCCGGAGCGCATCTCGCGCGAGAAGAATCTCGTCCGAAAGCTGAAGGAAGCCAAAGTTGCGCGCGCGATCGAATCCAAGTATTCGAAAGATCGCATTCTCGAGCTGTACCTCAATCAGATCTATCTGGGCAATGGTGCATACGGCGTCGAGAGTGCCGCCGAGCGCTACTTCGGAAAGTCCGTGAAAGATCTGAACCTCGCAGAAGCGGCGACACTCGCGTCGATCCCGAAGGGACCGGGCCGATATGATCCACGCCGCTTCCCCGACCGCGTCATCCAACGCCGGAACACGATCCTCGAGCTGATGCGTCGCGACGGCGGAGTAAGCGACGCCGACGCCAGTCTTGCGCGCGCCTACCCGCTGCGCCTCGCGCGAAAGACCGATGCCGGCGAATTCGCTCCCTACTTCGTCGAATGGGTGCGTCAGCTCCTCGACGAACAGTTCGGGCGTCAGCTCTATGAGCAAGGTCTAAAGGTCTATACGACGCTTGACGTCGAGCTCCAGTCCGCCGCCGAGCGAGCGCTCGAGAATCAGATGCGCGCCATCGAGGCCGGAAAGTACGGCGCATACAAACACGAATCCTACGAGCATTACACGGCGCACGCGGTCGACAGTGACAACGAGAATGCGGCGGCGAACTCGCCCTATCTCCAGGGTGCGTTCATCGCCATGGATCCACGCGACGGATCGGTTCGAGCGCTCATCGGCGGCCGGAGCTTCGACGACTCGAAGTTCAATCGCTCCGTCCAAGCGCTGCGACAACCCGGCTCAACCTTCAAGCCGATCGTCTATGCCGACGCCGTGCAGAACGGCCGGCCGCCCTCGTATATCCTCGACGACTCGCCCCTGAGCTACACGCCGCAAGGCGGCCAAACGTGGGAGCCCCAGAACTACGACAGTAAGTTCGAGGGCAAGATGCCGCTTCGCCGCGCCCTCTATGAATCGCGAAACCTGGCGACGATCCGGCTCGGCATGGAGCTCGGTGAGGCAAGCGTCATCGACGAGGCGCGCAAGTTCGGCCTAACGACGCCCATTCCGCCCTATCCGTCGATCCACATCGGCGCCGCGGCGGTCTACCCCATCGAATTGGTCTCTGCCTACTCCGCCTTCGCCACGCTCGGTACGCGCTCCGCGCCGATAGCCATCACACGTGTCGAAAATCAGAAGGGTGATGTGCTCTGGGCGCCGACGCCGCAGCGCACCGCCGTGCTGTCGCCGGAAGAAGCATGGCTCATGGTCGATATGATGAAGGACGTCGTCCGCCGCGGAACGGCGTCGGGCAGCGTCGGCTCGGTGTTCCATCTTCCCGCCGGCGGCAAGACTGGAACGACCAATGACGGAACCGACGTGTGGTTCATCGGCTACACGTCCGATCTCGTCGCCGGTGTTTGGATGGGACTCGATCGCCCGCAGAAGATCAAAGCCAACGCGCAGGGTGGCGTGCTCGCTGGCCCCGCGTGGGCCGCATTTATGAATCAGGTCTATAGACGAAAGCCGGCGCCGCCCGATTGGCCGCGTCCGTCTGGACTCGTCACGCAATCCATCGACATAACGACGAACACGCTCTGGACGCAAGGATGCGGAGGGGTCGAAGCCACCGAGTACTTCATCCCGGGCACCGAACCAACGCAGACGTGCGCGATCTCTTTGGCGCCGGACACTACCGGCTTGGGCCAGCCTCTACCTCCCGATAGCGGCAATCGTTCGAGTGTGGCGCCGTCCGGCGCGCAGCCGTCCAATCCCTTTGCCAGCTCGGTGGTCGTGCCGGGCGCGGCGCCGGCGCCGCGACAGGTTCGCCCCCGTGCTGGCGTCCGCTCGCGAGCGCGGCGTGAGACCGAGCGTCAGCGATCACATCTCGTCCTACATGGACAATGCGGTGACGACGGTCGACGAGACGCGCGCCTATCTGGATGCGCTGGAGCAGTACGACGTGCTCCGTGGCGGTGAATTCTGCTGGCACGACTCGCTCTGGCGCGAGATCCCCGATGACGTCGCTCGTCGCTTTACCCACCGGCTGGGATCATTGCACGGCATCTGGCTGCCGAACGGCGAGCTCGTTCACGCGTTCTCGCGCCGGTTTCCAAACGTCACCCCTGACGAGTATATGGAGGCGCACGTCGCGAATCTCGAGCGCTTCGCACGCGAGATGCCGGTGGATGTGCTCGCGCATCCCACCCTGCTGCCGCTCACGCTTCGCCGTCATCCATTGGAGGAGCTTTGGACGGAGGAGCGCGAGGAGCGCGCCGTCGGCGCCCTTGCTGCCGCCGGCATCGCCTTCGAGATCTCGAATCGGTATCGCACCCACGAGCGATTCGTTAGGCGTGCTCGGGACGCCGGTGTCCGGCTCTCCCTCGGCTCCGATGGTCATACGGCGGAGCAGGTCGCGGATCTTGCCTACCCGTTAGCTCTGGCTCGCTCGCTCGCTGTGCCTGACGAGGAGCTCTACGACCCGCTACGGCATGGCTCGCGCACGGGATTCTTCAACCGACTCCGGCGTGTGAGCTGACGCGGCGCCCGTGATCCGCTACCGCGCGCGGTTCATTCTTCCCATAACGGCGCCCCCCATCGTTGACGGTGTCGTCGCCGTCGACGACGGCCGCATTGCGTACGTTGGTCCGCAGAACTCCGGGCCTTCCGGGGAAGAAATAGAGCTCGGCGAGGCCTTGCTCATGCCCGGGCTCGTCAACACCCACTGCCACCTCGAGCTTACGGCGATGCGCGGCTTCCTGGAGGATCTCGACTTCCGGAGCTGGATTCTTCGCCTAACGAGTGCCAAGCGCGCGGTCCTGTCGCGAGACATGTTGCTCGATGCGGCGCACTATGGCATCGCCGACGGGCTTCGCCACGGCATTACCTCGTATGGCGACACTTGCGATTCCGGTGTCGCGTTCGACGCCATGCGCGAGGGCGGCGTTCGCGGCGTGATGTATCAGGAGGTTTTCGGACCCGATCCAGCACAGTGTGATGGAGCTTTGGCCGAGCTTCGCGAGAAGATCGACCGCATGCGACCTCTCGAGACGACGCTCGTACGCGTTGGCGTCTCTCCTCACGCGCCTTACACGGTCTCCGATGCCCTCTTCGCCGCTGTCGCGGGATACGCGCGACGCGAATCGTTGCCCGTCGCCGTTCACATCGCCGAAAGTCAGCTCGAGCACGATCTCGTCGTCGGGGGCCGGGGAGCATTCGCCGATGGCCTGCGGGCGCGCGGTATCGAGGTCGCGCCGCGTTCCCGTTCTTCAATCGCTCTTCTCGCCTCGCTCGGCGTTCTCGCCACGCGACCGTTGCTGATTCACTGCATACGAATCGACGACGCGGACGTGGAGCTCATCGCGGGCTCGCAGAGCGCGGTTGCTCATTGTCCCGCATCGAACGCGAAGCTCGGGCACGGCATCGCTCCCTTGACGACACTCCTCAACGCGCGGGTCACCGTCGGACTCGGGTCGGACTCTGTCGCAAGTAACAATCGCATGGATCTCTTGGAGGAGGCGCGGCTTGCGACTCTCCTCCAGCGCGCTCAACGAGGTACGTTTGGCGAGCTTTCCGCTGCCGCGGTACTGTCACTGGCAACCCTCGGCGGCGCCCGGGCTCTCGGTCTCGATCGAGAGGTCGGTTCACTGGAGACCGGAAAGGCCGCCGATCTTGCCGCATTCCCGCTTGCCGCAGTTGGACCAGTTCATGATCCTCAAGCCGCTGCGGTCTTTGCGCTTCCAGGTACCCGTGCATCGCTTGTGGCTGTCGCCGGCCAAGTTCTCGTTCGCGACGGATTGCTTCTGCACGAAGACGTGGAGCTCGAGCAGCGCGTCCAGCAAAGCGCCAACGCCCTCCAGGCCTGGTTACAGATTGCTTAATCCGGGACGGTGGCGCTCCACGCTCCACGCCCAGCGCTCTACGCCAACGGCCACTTTGGCCGGGCGTCTCTTGTCGGGTATTTTGCGCGGGGATAGCTTCCGTTGTGCTCGTACCTTCCGACGTGCCCGTTCGTCGTCTGGGAGGAGGGTGACGCACGCTGTTGCTCGAGGGGTCCGTCGAGTCGTGTAGCCGCCCTGATGCGATCTGTTCGAGCGAGACGCGCACGAAGTCTAGGGAGGTCCTGCGTGGTCGTTGGCTGTTTGGCTCTGAATGCGTCGTTCGAGCCTCTCACCATGGTCCCGATGCGGAGAGCGCTCCGCCTCGTGATTGATGGCAAGGCCGAAATTGTCGAAGCGGATCAGGATAAGGTCGTCCGCTCCGAGCGACTCACGCTGCCCCGGCCAGCCGTCATCCGCCTCACGAAGTTCATCCACGTGCCGCGTCGCTTTCGCCGGCAGGTGACGAACACCTTCCTCTTCGCTCGCGATCGCTATCGGTGCCAGTATTGCGGCCGGCACGCGACGGAGCTGAAGATGCGCGAGTCCCTTACCCGCGACCACCTGATCCCGCTCTCGCGCGGCGGCACCAACGACTGGAACAACGTCGTTACGGCATGTAGCCCGTGCAACACGCGCAAGGGCAATCGCCTCCCCGAGGAGATCGGGATGCATCCACTCACGCATCCTGTCGAGCCGCACTTTGTGCACCTCAGCTGGGCGGTCCGTCGCCTTACGCCGACGCAAGCGCGCTACATCAAGACGTTTTACGGCGACGAGGTCCTGCATCAAATCGAGCTCCTCGAGCACCGCGGCCTTGCCGCCGCGCAAGTCGCCGCCGCTCAGGCCCACGGTCACCGGCATTAGCGTTGGGCGTGGTGCGCTACCCCGCCGTAAACGTCTCCGATCGCTGCTCGTAGTGCCGTCGTTCACCGCCTAACAAGCGCGACAGCAGTGTGCCGATGCCGTTCTTGAGCGCGCTCGCGGGGCTTGTCTTGCCGCGCACAGCAGGTTGAAATTCGCCGCGCAACCACCGCTGTAGCTCGTCGAGATCACTGACGTCCAGCGTCGTGATATCGAGGAAGACGTTGTAGTAGTACCGACCACCCTGTGCACGCGGGCGAAGCCCTACGCGATAAGGTCGAGTCAACGGCTCTTCCGCCGACGTCAGCGTCGCGAATCCGCCGAAGTCCTCGAGCTGCTTCCCGGTGCGACGCACCGCGCGGTATTCCTTCGACGTCGGATCATACTGAACGAGGACTTCCCACTCGCTCGATCCCTCGATGTCGTTGAACAGTCCCTTCTCACGCCATAGCTCCACCTTGTAATGGAGCTTCGTCGGAAAACCGTTTCGCAACAGCTCGCGCGTCGTCGGGTCGGCCAGCAGATTTTTGCCGACGATGCTCGGTGTCTGTGTTGCCGCGAGCGTCCCCGCCGGCACGATAATGTCTAGTTGTACCGGAGACTGTGCAGTTGCCGCGGCGCGCGGGACGCCGCTCACCAGGAGAAAGAACCCAACGACAACGAAAGATCGCGTCGACAAGATCGAGAAGGGTTAGAACCGATGACGCAGTCGGACGAAGAGCCGCAATGGCTCCTCCGATGATGACATCGCT
>QHUV01000373.1 GCA_003222065.1 Gemmatimonadota bacterium
CGCGTCGACGGCCGCTCCGCGGACCTTGCGCGCCTCGAGCGACAGGAGAGTGAGATCGAGCAATTCGATTACTCCTGGTCGCATTTTTGGTCGGCGCCGCGGAGGAGTGAGGAGGGGATTCGTCATCCCGCGCAGCTTCCATGTTGGATCACCTTTCTTGGCGATGAGGGAAAGCGAATCATCGCCAAGAACATCGGGAAGTCAGCGATGTATGGAGGCGCAATCGCCTCTCGCGGTCCGCGGTATTGTCCTTCGGTCGAGGACAAGATCATAAAGTTTCCCGCCGCGGAACGACATCAGATCTTCTTGGAGCCCGAGGGTCACGACACGTCGGAGCTCTATGTCAACGGTCTTTCGACGTCGCTTCCGGCTGAGGTGCAGCTCGAGATACTCCGGTCCGTACCTGGTTTGGAGCGCGCGCGCATGACGCGCGCCGGCTACGCGATCGAGTACGACTACTGTCCGCCGACTCAGCTCGACGCGACCCTGTAGGTTCGAGCGATGTCGGGTCTGTATTTCGCGGGTCAAATCAACGGTACGACGGGCTATGAGGAAGCGGCAGGGCAGGGAACGATCGCTGGTCTCAACGCCGGCCTCGCTGCCCTCGAGCGGCCGGCGCTGATCCTGGGGCGTGAGAGCTCGTACATCGGCGTTCTCGTTGACGACTTGGTGACACGCGGTGTCGACGAGCCTTACCGCCTCTTCACCTCTCGATCCGAATTCCGCCTAACGGTTCGTCAAGACAACGCGCTGCGGCGTCTGACGCCATTCGGCAAGACACTCGGACTCTACGATGAGCAAGAGGCGCGCATCGTCGAACGTCGCCTACGCTCCGAGGATGCCGCGCGGCGCATCGCCGACGAGACAAGCATCTCGCCAGACGTTGCGAACGAGGTGCTCGAGCGTGCGGGAAGCAGTCCAATCGCCCATGGTCTTCGCATTTCCGCGTTGGCCAAGCGGCAGGGCGTCTCCTTGTCAGAGCTTCTCGCGTCGAGCGGTGTCGGAGCCGATCTCGAGCGCGAAGCGCTGATTACGGCCGATCTCGAAATCAAGTACTCGGGTTATTTCGAGCGCGAGCGCGAGCAGGCCGAGAAGATGCGTCGCATGGGGCAGTTCAGGCTGGACGCCGACCTGCCTTACGCGGAGATGCTGTCGCTGTCGTTCGAGGCGCGGCAGAAGCTCGTTGCGCGACAACCGGGGACATTGGCGCAGGCTTCTCGCATCCCCGGCGTGAGCCCGACCGATCTACAGAATTTGCTCATCGAGATCGAGAAACGTCGTCGCGTCGGCGCACCCGCCTGATCAATCCACTCGTCAGGCAGCAATCGATTTGCTCCGTGGTTGATGCGCGCGCGAAGTTTCGGCTAGCTCGATGCAGAGGGCTCAGACTCGGCGGCTGTATCTTGTTCTTTGCACTCGATAGGAGGTGCCGATGTTTCGCATGCGTGTGAAGTCGTTATGTACTGCTCTATCGGTCATGGCGCTCGGCGTGTCGGCCACGTCGGTACGTGCGCAAGTCCTGATGCCGGCTCGCTCTGGACCCGAGATCGTAACGTCCGCCTCGGGTGAGGCGCAGTTGGTGCCCGACCGCGCGGCCGTGTACATCGGCGTTCAGACGCGCGCCTCGACGGCCGCGGCCGCCGCGCGAGACAACGCACAGCGGCAGAGTGCCGTCATCGGTGCGGTGATCGCCGCCGGAGTCCCGCGCGAGCAGGTCTCGACTGAGAACTACAGCGTCTCGCCGGAGACTCGATACGATCAGCAAACGCAAAAGACAACGGTGATCGGCTACGTCGTCAGCAACTTGGTTCGTGTGGAGGTCCGCCGGATCGACCAGATTGCGCCTGTGCTCGACGCAGCACTCGCGAAGGGGGCCAACCAGATCAATTCACTGGACTTTTTTTCGTCCAACTCTGACTCATCGCGCCATGAGGCCCTGGCGCAGGCGATCGCGCGCGCGCGCGGCGACGCGGAGTCGATGGCTCGTGCGGCCGGCGGTTCGTTAGGCGCGCTGCTCGAGTTGACCACCAGTGACGCCGGGCCGCGCCCGGTCTACCGGATGCAAGTGAGCGCGCTCGCCGCGGCGCCTACGCCCATTGAGGCCGGCCAACAGACCGTTCACGTGACCGTTTCCGGGCGCTGGCAATACCAGCCTGCGCCGCGCTAGGCGCATAATTATCAGGACAGGATGGCGACACGTGGGCGCCATTATAGCGGAATCTGGCGCCAAACCAGCGTGGTGTTTCACGTGAAACGAGGACAGGAAGCTCGTCCGTGCTTGCTGGTGCGTGCCACGTGAAACATTCGTCCACTCCGTGGGTCAACGCCTATATTCCCGAGACCTGACTCCCTCGAGCTCCGTGGCCCGAATCATCGCGATAGCAAACCAGAAGGGTGGCGTCGGAAAGACAACGACCGCCGTCAATCTCGCCGCTAGTTTGGCGGTCGCTGAGCAGAGGACACTGCTCGTCGATGGTGACCCGCAGGGAAACGCGACCAGCGGACTTGGCATCTCCCGCGAATCGATTACCGCGACCGTTTACGACGTCCTAATCGGCAGTACGACCGTCGCCGCGGCATTGATCCGCAGCCTTCAGTTTCGCCATCTCGACTTGCTTCCGGCAACCCCTGAGCTCGCCGGCGCAGAGGTGGAGCTGGTCGACCATCCGTCTCGCGACCGAATGATGCGCGCCGCCATCGCCTCCGTGTCACACGACTACGACTACGTTCTCATCGACTGTCCGCCGTCGCTGAGCTTGATCACGGTCAACATGCTCGCGGCGGCCGATGCGCTTCTCATCCCGGTTCAGTGCGAGTACTACGCGCTCGAAGGGCTTTCGCAGCTGCTCAATACTGTCCACCTGGTCCAGCGGGGAGTCAACGAATCACTCGCGATCGACGGCGTGTTGCTTACCATGTACGACGCCCGCCTCAATCTTTCGCGCCAAGTTG
>QHUV01000374.1 GCA_003222065.1 Gemmatimonadota bacterium
CGCCAGCGTCAGCTTGTCGGTCGCAAGGACCGCGGTCGTGTACGCGGCGAGCTGCTCGCGCCCGGGAATCTCGACGATGCTCACCGATCCGCGTTCAGCAAATACATACCGGCCGCGTTTGCCCGGCGACCCCTCGGTGCGCCCCTCGCCCGCGCCGACGCCGAACAAGGCGCCGATCGCCAGGTAGCGGCCGTCGCCACTGACGTCGAGGCTCGACGGATACCACGCTGTCGGAATCAGGCCGGCGAACATCGCTTTGCCGGCGTCGCTCGACCCGATCTCGTACACGGCAACGGCGTTGATCGCGCCGAGCGCGACGAACAGCGTCCGGCCATTGCGCGACAGCGCGAGCGCCGTCGGCGACGCGCCGATGCCGCGTTGGCGGAACGGCGCGATGCCGATGCCGCCGACGACACGGTTATCGTGCGTGTCGATCACCGTCACCGAATCGTCGTTGCCGTCGGCGACATAGAGCCGCGCACGCGCCGTGTCCCACGCCAGCGCCGTCGGGTGGCGGCCGACCGAGATCGATTGCGTCACTCGCGCGGCGACGACGTCGACCCGTACCACACTCCCCGGCGACGCAATGCCACGTGAGTCGACGCGCACGGGCTCGCCGCGCGGATGGCAACACTGTTTCGCAGCCCGATCGTCCGGCGTGGGCTTGGCGCCACCCAGATTCGTGACCCATGCGACGGCGCCGTCGGCGGAGACCACGGCGGCGATCGGCGCGACACCGAGGACGACAGAGCTCAACGGCTTGCCGTTGTCGGCGTCGAGAATCGCCAGCCGGTCCTCGACGGTGAGCGGCACGACGGCGACGCGGTGGCCGCTGTCGTTAGGCTTCGTCGCCACAGCGGGCGCGCCGACAGCGTACTCGCCGAGCCCGCCCGAGGTGAACGCCGGAGCAACTGCGTCGCCGCGAGCGCCGTCGTCGAAAAACGTGAGTTGCGCCGCGGGGCGTGATGCGAGACGAGGGAGCGTGCCCGGCATCTGCCCTTCCGTCGCGGCGATGGGGACGCGTCCAATGGCGCTCACCAGAGCGCGGCGCTTGACCGGATCGATGGCCACGGCCTGCACGCCGGCGCGTCCCTCGAAGGAGCCGCGCGCGAGGACGCGATTATCCGCCCAGGCGAGGTGATACGCGGAACCAGGCACCGCCACCCATAGCTCGCCGGGTTGCGTGCCGAAGCGGACGCCGGTGACGCGACCATTGAACACAGACTGAACTCCGGCCGGCGTCACCTGCTGCGTCGTCGCGATGACGCCCGGATCGGGAACGTTTCGGCGAGGCGCAGGCGGTTGCTGGCCGGCCTGCAACAAGAGAGGAACGAGGAGGGAGATCATGCGCCGAAATTACCCGATCTTCGCACTACTGGCGACTGTCATGCAAATCACAACTCCGTGACTCGGTATCACCTCCGGCCGTCAAAGATGACAGAATCACCCCAGCCCTTCCTCCTCGCTTGTACGACATCCGCCACTTCAAGCACAAAGGGCGCGGCCTCGTTGCGACGGAGCACATCTCCCAAGGCGCGCCGATCGTGACCTGTCCGGTCATCGTCTACGATGACGCGGATGCCGGGCGCATTTCCAAGACGCGTCTAGGCGACTACAATTTTCGCTTCGGCCAGCGGCAGAATCGCGCCTGCATCGTGCTTGGCGTCATCTCGCTGTGCAACCACGCCGAGGAGCCCAACGCCGAGATTATCTGCCACGAGGATGAGCACCTGGTGACCCTTCTCGCGCTGCGCCCGATCGCGCAGGGCGAGGAGATCTGCATCCGGTACCGCCGGCCGCTCTGGTTTACGCCCGCGGCTTGAGGCAGTTTGCTTGGAAACCCCGTCCGCGCGCCGGGCGTAGGGGCCGAGTCGCACACGAGAGGATATCAATGGATAAGGAACTGATAGAAGAATTGATGGTCTTCGTCGGGCTGATGGCGCTGCTCGGGAGCCTCACGAAGATCGTTTTGACAATGGTCAACCGTCGCAAGGCTGTGGCGAAGGAGAGCGCGCACGGATCGCTCGACGACATCGCGCAGCGGCTCGGCCGGATCGAGCAGGCCGTCGACGCGACGGCGGTCGAGGTCGAGCGCATCAGCGAGGCGCAGCGCTTCACGACCAAGCTGCTCGTGGACAAGGGACATCAGGTTCCTGTTGAAAGCCCTCGAAAGGTGGTAACGCCGCATTAACAGTTTCAGCTCGGCGGGCTCGGGGTCGAGGTCGCGATCCAGATTCGGTGCACCGACGCCAATCGCCAAGCTCGGAGCTGATCGCTGAATGCTGAGCTCTTGCTTACCCTAGGACTCCGATGTATATACATCGGAGTCCTAGGGTACCTGCTTTCTTGCTCAACGCTCAACGCTCACCGTATGGACGGCTCGGTCGACTTCCTGAAAGGCACCCTGGATCTGATGATCCTCAAGACACTTTCGTGGTCCCCCAGCCACGGCTACGGCATTGCCCGGTGGATCGAGCACTGCACAAATGACGTGCTGCAGGTCGAGGAGGGTTCGCTCTACCCCGCGTTGCACAAGCTCGAGGAGCGAGGGATGATCGCCGCCGAGTGGGGGATTAGCGAGCACAATCGGCGCGCGAAGTTCTATCGCCTGACGACGGCAGGCAAGAAACACCTCGCCGCGTCGCACGATTCGTGGGCGCGCTTCAGCGACGCGGTGTTCAAGGTCCTGCGAACGGCTCCCGCCGGGCGTTGAGATGGGCGAGTACGCACCCAACGCACGCCACGCCGCGACCTGGCGACGCTATTTGCGATTCTGGGGACCGCGCGCGGCCGCCGACGTCGACGATGAGCTCCGCTTTCACATCGAGATGCGCGTGCACGACTACATGGCGCGCGGACTCAGCGAAGTCGACGCACGCGAAGCGACAGCACGCCGACTTGGCGACCTGGCGACCAGCCGCGCCGAATGCCTCACGATTACGACACGGAGAGAACGCCGCATGACCCGCGCTCAATTGCTCGACGCCTTCGGCCAGGACGTAAGCTTTGCCATCCGAACGCTCGGCCGGCAAAAAGCATGGACGGCCGTCGCCGTCCTCACGCTGGCGCTGGGCATCGGTGCCAACACGGCGGTGTTCAGCATCGTCAACAGTCTGCTACTGCATCCGCTCCCGTACCCGAACAGCGACCGCGTCGCGATCCTTTTTCAGGAGCCGACGCAGGGCAACCAGACGGGAATGACCATCATGGTGACTCCCCGCCCGGCCCTACTGCGCGCGTGGCGGGAAGGCGCGCGATCGTTCGAGGATATCGAGGGCTACGCGACGTCCGATATGACGCTGCTGCCGCCGCGCGGTGACGCCGCCTCGGTGCACACCGCGTCGATTCTGCCGAGTCTCGTGACGTTCGCCGATCAGCATCCACTCATCGGCCGCTCCTTCACGCCGTCCGATGTGAAGGAGGGTGGCCATGTCGCGATGCTGAGCGAAGCGACCTGGCGCTCGCGTTACGGCGGCGATGCCGGCGTCATTGGCCGACCGCTCTCGCTGGACGGCGCGCTCTACAACGTCATCGGCGTGATGCCGGCGGCGTTCACACTGCCGCCCCTCTTTCAGCGCGCCACGGATGTCTGGCTGCCGCTCGACATGCATAACGACAACATCGGCTTGTCGGCGATGGCGCGGCTCGCGCCAACGGGAGCTCGCCATCCGCGCCGCGTTAGGCGCCGGCACGGGCCGGCTCGTCAGGCAGCTCCTCACGGAGAGCCTCGTTCTCGCCGGCGCGGGATGCGTTGGCGGATTGGTCGTCGGGTGGATTGGGCTCAAGGCGCTCGTCGCGCTCCGGCCGGAGAGTCTCTCCAATCTCGATATGGCGCGGATGGATCTCTCGACGCTGCTGATGACGATCGCTCTCGGAGCGCTCACCGGCCTGCTCTTCGGGATGGTGGGCGCGATTCAATCGTCACGTCATTCCACGCACGAATCGCTGAAAGCGGGGACCCTCTCGACGTCTCACTCGCGCCGCCAGAACCGCCTCCGCGGTTTGCTGGTGGTGAGCGAGATCGCGCTGTCGACAACGCTGCTCGTCGGCGCGTCGCTGCTCGTGCGCAGCGTCGCCGGACTGCAAACGAAGGATCCCGGATTCAGTCCCGACGGTCTGTACGGCGTCTCGATCGTGTTGCCGGAAAAGGCCTACGCTACGCCAGCGGCTCGACATGCGTTCTACGCGGAGCTCACGGCGCGTGCTCGTGCCGTCGCCGGCGTGCAAACGGTAATGATGGCCGAGGGTGCGCCGCCGATGCAGAACTTCCTGATCGGCGCACTGCAATTCGAGGGGCAAGTCGCACCGCCGCCCGGGACGACGGCATTCGTCCGATACAACGGCGTGCAGCCCGGCTATTTCAAGGGTATGGGGATCCAGCTCGTTCAGGGCACAGTGTTCTCCGACACGAGCGAGAAGTCTGATCAGGTGATGGTGAACGAAGGCTTCGCCAAGAAGTACTGGCCTCGACAAAATGCAGTCGGCCATCGCCTCCGTGTCGTCTTCAATGGAAAGGGCGATTGGATGACGATCGTCGGTGTGGTCGGTGATGCTTTCACGAGTGGACTGACCAACGAAGCGAGTGAGCCGTTACTGTACAAACCGTTCCAGGGGGAATTCCAGCCGGCACTCATCCTGCGCGCCGCGCCGGGAACGAGCCCCATCGCAAGCGTCCGCGCCCTGGTGCCGGCGATCGACCGGCGTCTGCCGCCACCGAGCGTGACGAACGTCGAGGACGCGATGCGCGACAGCATCTCGGGTCCGCGATTCACGATGCTGCTCCTCGCGTCGTTTACCGTTCTCGCGCTGGTGCTCGCCGCGGTCGGGCTCTACGGCGTGCTCGCGTATGCAGTGGCGCAACGAACGCGCGAGATCGGCATCCGCATCGCGTTAGGCGCGACGCGCCGCGCGATTGGGCGGGCGATCGTCAGGCAGGCCGCGCTGCTCGCGGTGATCGGCATGGTGATCGGCCTTGCCGGTGCGTTCTGGGCGACGAAGTTCATCGACAAGATGTTGTACGGGGTGCCAAGGAGCGACCCGTACTCGTTCGCGGCCGGCGCCTTGCTGTTGTTCGGAACGGCGATGGCGGCCTGCCTGGTCCCGATGCGGAGAGCGGTTGCGGTCGATCCGCTGATTGCGATGAGGGCGGAGTAAGTCAGTCTTCAGTCTTCAAGTGCATCACCTCGGGATCTTACCCGGGACAGCGAGCCCAGTCTCGAGCAGGCAGCCGCGAGACGCGAGCCTTGAGTCGAAAGGGTGGGGAATGACTGAGAGGGAAAGTCCCATCTCATATTCCTAACCTTTAAGTCTCAAAGCTCGCTGCTCGCTTCTGCTTTCTCGAAACTGGGCTCGCTGGCCCGGGTAAGATGCGTGAGCGGTGCATCGAAAACGGACCTTCACCTCAAGCGAGCATCAGGCGCCGACTGCCGCCTTCCCCTGCCGTGTTGCGCAGCGCA
>QHUV01000375.1 GCA_003222065.1 Gemmatimonadota bacterium
GTTGCGGATCACTGGAACGGCGCGTCGCCGGGCGAACCGCGCAGTATGGACGGCTCGAGTGACGCTTGGAAGCTCCGTCTTTTCATTCATGGTGGCGGGCCTCGTTCTCTACCGGTCCCTCGTCTACCTCACCAACAAGGCGCGTCCAAGCTTCGATCTCTTTCCGCATCCCCTTCAGTCCGGACAGCTTCCGATAATCTCCGCGCCCGGCATCTTCCCGGCCGGCTTCGCGTGCACGTCCGATCCGGCTGTCTCCTGTGCGGAACGCTTCTTCGTCGCGCTCATCGCCCAGGGTGCGACATCAGGTCTCATCATCGCCGTCCTCGGCCTAACGGCGGTGGTCGTCCTCATCTCGTGGTTCATCGCTCTCATCGCGTTCACCGCGGTGCGCAAGCCGGACCCTGAGAAGTGGAACGCGCGCCGACTCGGTCTGTGGATGACGGACGGCTTCTGGTGGCTGCGGGTCGCGGGGACGTGGCTCGCCCTCAGCGTCCTCCTTGCAGTGCTCGTCGGCGCTCTGTTCAACCTCTCACCTTCGTTTCAAGGCTGGGCTGCCAGCCACGCGGGACATTGGCTAGCGACGAAGATGACGCCCGAATGGACGCAGCATGCCATCGACACGGTGACCTTCGCCGTCCTTGCATCGGCAGCCACCGCGGGCGCGGCGCGGTTGCGGCTCGAAACGCTCGCCAAGCGCGCGCGCCCCGCGGTCGGCGTCGTGCTCGACGTCGACAATTACCTCCGTGAGACACCTATCGCGGGAACGCCCCGCGCCCGAATCGCCGAGCGCTTCGTTTCGCTTCTTCGCTATGTGCGCGAGAAGGGCTTCGACCGGGTTATCATCGTGTCGCACAGTCAGGGCACCGTCATCACGGCTGACCTGCTGCGCTTCCTCAATTACGGGGTGCCAGAGGCCTCACGGGACCACCAGCTCGTCACTGACCTCCGCTGTCGGCTCGTCACGATGGGCTCGCCGCTGCGCCAACTCTATGGTGCCAACTTCCCGCACCTGTACGGCTGGGTTAATGCCAGCGATCCATCGCCAGAGGAGGAGAAGGAGCGAAAAGAGAATCCACTCCGCACGAGAGAGTTGCCGGCGATCGCATCGCGTTGTCCAGACCCTAACGAGCTACGCGTCGAGTGCTGGGTGAATCTCTACACGAGCGGGGACTATGTCGGACGCAATCTGTGGTGCGACGATGACTGGAACGGTGTGTGGGAGCGCCGAATGGCGGACCAGGCGATTGGTGGCGATCGCCGTCGCGAACGCTGCCTGGGCGCCGGGACACACACGCACTATTGGGAAAGCGTCGACGTCGCCGAGGAGCTGGATCAGCTCATCGCGACGCCAAGCGCGATGGAGCAAGCAGCGCTCGCCTATCGACTAGGCGGGGATGGCGGCGGGCAAAGCAGGGTGACCCCCAGTTAGGCAGGAGAGCAACGGAACGGCCCGGCGTGCACTGCCGCGCCGTTCCGTTACAATCACGCACGCGATGTTTAGCTCGCGCAGCTATTCACCAAGAAGCCCGTCGTGCTGCCACCGCTCGGTGCGGGCGTCAGGACGACGGTCCCAACGCGATTCGCACCCATTGATCCGATTGTGAAGTCGGCGCGCGGATTGCCTGTCGTCGCGCCAACGTTGAAGAGTCGGACTCGCGTGTTCGCGGTTGGATATGTGCTCACGAAGATTCCACCGGGCGCGCTCGAGCTGTTGAATCCCGACACTGAGCCGGCCGCGAGGTTCTGCACCGTCGGCGCCCCGGAGATCGGGCCGGTGGGCGTCGTTAGGTAGATGTCGCCCGCCGAACCCGTCGCATTGATGAAGCGAAGCGCCATGTTGCCTGTGGCCGGCGCCGTGAAAGTCTCCGGATATACGACGGCGTTGTTCGTGCCGTAGTAGACGATCGTGTAGTTCTGACCCGGCAGAAAGTTATAGGTAACCGAGCCGATATTGGTCGTAGACGTGCCCGACGTAAAGTTGATCGTTTGTGAACCGGAATTGACCGTGCCACATGTTGCGGTCGCGTTCGTGTTCTGGAAACTAAGTCCCGAGGAAAGCGACTGGCTGCCTGTGCTGGTGGCATTCAGGCTCGATGTGCTCGACGACGCATTCACGATTCGTACGTGGGCGGTGATTGTAGGACTCGTCGTCTTCGAACTACCGCATGCAGCAAGTACAGCGACCACCGTGAACGCTACGAGAATGTTGCCGAGAGTGGGTCGGCGATCCATGACAGCCTCCTAACGGTTGAGATTGACGTACCAGTGAACCGTCTGGCGTCGTCAAAGGCCGAGCCACGGGCTCCTGCCCACACCAATGGCTCGGCTGAGCTCGCGACAGCAACGCGATACTCGCCCGGAGTTCGAGCGTTCGCCAAGTGTAAGCGTATGGTCCGCCGCATGCGTTGGCCGCCGATATGAGCGATACAAGTCGACCGAACAACGCGAGCGGAGAAATGAATGCGGCGGCGTCTGAACGGTCGAAGGATCGCGAGCGTGACGCACTGGTGGCTGCTCTCCACGGTCTCGAAATGGGAGCACGCAATTCGATCGAGGCGCTTCACGACGCCCTGTGCGCGTACGTCCATGCGCGGAGGCGCGATGGCGATTCGGTTCAGTCGGTGCTGGCGCAGGTGCGCGAGCTTGTGACCCAGCCCGTCACGTCCGAAGGCGGGACCAAAGTCTCTGCGTTGGCGCGCGAGGCTCTGATCGATCTCTCACTACGGTGGTGCGCGGACGAATTCGCCCGCGGTGACTGAGCCTAACGAAAAGAGACGAGGCTGCCGTCTCAGGAGTCAGCCTGCAGTAGCACCTAGCGCCACGACATTGCGCGTGCGTGGCCCTAGTTAGCAGGCGGCGCCGGCGATCTCGTCGCGCTCTCTGTGCCACCCCTCCGCTCAGGTGCGCTAATCGCCTGGTCTAGCAACTGTACTAACTCTGGTTCGGATAGTTGCATCCATTGCGCGGGCTGCTGCGGAAGGCGTCGTCGAGCGCTGCTATCGAGAGCTTCGAAGCAGATCCAGCCCTTGTGGAATTCGCCTAGATATCGATGAGCTGTGCGCCCTGGCCGCGCTTGTCCCGGCGTGACGGGCCACGCTCGCCACAGCTGCCCAAGCGCGTCTCGAAATTCGCGGACTCTGAAGATCGGCTCGCGGTATTCGTTAGGTTCGGACGGCCGCCGCCGTTCTTCGCCAGACGTTCTCTGTTGGTATTCCTCGGCGGGGCTCGCCGCCGACGCCGCGGCCCTTCGGCGATCCATGTGGCGCCGAAGGGTGATCGTTTGCTCGGCAGCGGCTGCCGCGGAAAGCAGCGAATCTTCCAGGCGACGGATCTCGCTCGTCGCATCGCTCGAAATCCCACTTGCCTCGGCCTCGCACGCCTCGCGCAAACGCCGTCTCAGTTCCGCTTCGACGTCGGCGAGCACCGGCTCAAGCGGATCCCGTGATCCGGAATCGTCAGGCGAATTCGACATCGAGATACTCCCAGTTTCGTCCGCTATCCTCGCCGAACCGAGCGCAGTTCATGTTTAGTCTCGCACGAAGAGTTGGGCGGCTATCGCGCCGAATGGAGCACACGCGTGATCGGCGCGACAAAGTGCAACGGGCATACCGCCGTCGGGGCACGTCTCCTGACGCGATCGAGTGTCGAAGCCCGGCGCCTCGCGCTGGCGGCTCAGCCCGCATCGGTGCACGCCGGACACATGCGCGCAGTGAACGTTTGAGTACACATCTTGATGTCTAGCTACGTG
>QHUV01000376.1 GCA_003222065.1 Gemmatimonadota bacterium
CTCATCGATTTCTCGACGGACGTGCACAGCTTCCGGGACGAGTTCACGAGCGCGACCCCGGAGAATCTTCGCGCCGCCGACCGATATCTCGACGCGCTCGAAGCCCAGGGGTCGACGAACATCGCCGGCGCGCTGCGTGAGGCGTTAGGCAGCGGGTCGCGAGACAGCGAGCGGATGGGGATCGTCCTGTTCATCACCGATGGCGCGCCGACGGTCGGCGAGCGCGATCCAGCACGCATCGCGGACGAAGCGAACCGCGAGCGCGGAACGGCACGTGTGTTCACGTTCGGTGTCGGTGCCGACGTCAACGTCACGCTGCTCGAGCAGCTCGCGCTGCAAGGGCGGGGGACGGCGCAGTTCGTCCGGCCGGACGAATCGGTCGAGCGCGCGGTGGGTCTCGTCGCCGACCGCATCGTGGATCCGGTGCTCACCGATGTACGGATACATACGGATGGAGACGTGCGGCTGGCGAAGGTGCTGCCCCAGCAACCGATCGATCTGTTCGCGGGCCAGGATCTCGTCGTCCTCGCTCGTTATGCGGGACACGGCAGCACCCGGGTCATCTTCGAGGGCCGGCGTCGCGGCGAGACGATTCGTTGGGCGTCGACCGTCGATTTCCCTGATCGTGAGCGGGAGAATCCGTTCGTCGCGCGACTCTGGGCGACGCAACGCATCGGCTGGCTCGCCGCGGAGAAGCGCAAGAACGGCGGCTCGAGTGAGATCGACGACGAGATCCGCAGCCTCGGCGAGCGCTTCAGCATTCCGACGGAGTTCACGTCGTATCTGGTGCAGGAGCCGGGAATTGTCGCGGGCGGCGTTCGCCGCGTTCTCCCAGCTGGTTTGTCGCCGGCAGCAGCACCGGCTCTGAACGACCGAGGGTTCGCGGAGGCGAAGGCTGCGTCGGCGATGCGGTCCATGGTGTCGATAGCGTCCGTCGATTCCCTACGAAGCAACGCCGGCGGATCCAACATGGTGAAGCGCGCGGGGACGCATACCTTCGTGCTGCGAGACGGGATGTGGACCGATGCCGCCTACAAGGCGAACAGCTCGGTGAAAACGGTGCGGATCAAAGCGTTCTCAAAGGCGTATTTCGATTTGATCAACGCGCTGCCGGAGTTGCGGTCGGCGTTTGCGGTTGGCGAGAAGGTTACGGTGCAGGGACGGAGTGTCGCCGTGGTCGTCAGTGAGAGCGGGGTGGAGGAGTTGAGTGCGAGTGAGGTGAAGATGGTGGTGGTGGGTTGGTAACTCAGTTGTCATCCCGAGCGAAGCGAGGGCTGCTCGCTTTGCTCGCAGCCAATCCTATATGGAGTCGCGCGCGCGATGCGCGCGCTCCCGCTCCTCGTGGCGAGAGGGGCAGGAGCAAGCGCACCGCGCTTGCGACTTCATATAGACCGATCTGCTTCGAGCGCTAGCGAGAAGCAGATCCTTCGTCGCTGGCGCTCCTCAGGACAAGTGACCGAAATCGAGCGGCTCTTCAACACGTATCATCAACCACTGGTCCGCTATCTCGTTAGGCGGCTCGGCGATCGCGACTGGGCGGAGGAGATCGCCCAGGAGACGTTCGTCCGCGCCCTCAGACAGGAGCAGATCGTGAGCGAGCGCGCATGGCTATTCGCGGTGGCGACGAATCTGGTGCGTGACGAAGCGCGAAAGGATGCGCGGCGCCGGCGCCATCTCGAGCTGCTGCGCGAGCAGGCGCGCGCCGAAGAGGCGGTCGAGCCGGAGCCGACGGCGCTCGAGCGGGCGCAGGAGGCGGCGATCGCGCGGCGCGCGCTCGAGTGCTTGAGCGAGCGCGATCGTGAGGCGCTGCTCATGCGCGAGGAAGGATTGGACTATCACGAGATCGCGGCAGCGCTGGAGCTATCGGTCGGGTCGGTCGGAACCACGCTCGCGCGTGCGCGACGGCGGCTCGTGGAAGCACACGAAGAGTTACAGCGCGGCGGTCTCGGTACGAGAGGATTACATGCAACATCTTGATGAAGGAACGATTCACGCCTGGCTGGATGGCGCGCTCGACGCCGAGGAATCGGCGCGCGTCGAGGAGCACGTGGCGCAGTGCGCCGCATGCTCCGCGGCTGTCGCGGAAGCGCGAGGATTCGCCGCGGGCGCAAGTCGAATTCTCACCGCGCTCGACCAGACACCTGGCGGTGTGGCGCCGCGATCGGCGACGTTCGATGCGAAACCACGACGGTCGCCGTCGCTCTGGGCCGCGCTACATCTCACACCAGCTCGGGCCGCGGCAGCCGCGTTGATATTCGTCGCCGCGGGAACGGCGCTCGTCGCCCGCTACGCGAACACGCCCCAACCTCGGCCGAACGAGAAGGCGGAGTACATCATGCCGCGCGTCGATAGTACGTCGGCGTTAGGCGGCGCTGCCGGAGGCGGGCCGACAGCTACTGCGTCAGCCGAGGCAAAGCCGGCAGCGCCGATGCCACAGGCGGGAGATGCGGCGACTGGGGCCCCGGGGCGCCGAAAGGCTCCTCCACTCTCGGCGAGGATTGCGACGAGCAAGAAGACTGCGAATCAGGCCACCGCGGGCGTGTCGGCCGGCTCCATGTCGGTCGCGCCGCGCCCATCGCCAGTCGCCGCTGATTCGACGTTCTCGATGAGGGCGATGGCCGTCGACTCAATCAGGAGCGCGGCTCCGGTCGCTGCGAGAGGTCTTAGTCGCTCAGTGGCAACTGCGGCGCCGAGCATTTCAGCCGCCGCCTTCGGTAACACACTGGTTGCGGCGACGTCCTACTCCGGATGCTACGACATCGTCACCGATGCAATCACCGGCCTGCCGAAGCGGATTTCGCTCGACACAACTCGTCTCGTCGACATGAAGGTGCGTGAGCGCGCAGCGTTGGCCGACATGCGGCGGATCGAGCAACATGGAATCAGCACGTTGTCCGACAGCGTCCGTCAGCCGCTGGAAGGGGCGTACTGGCAGATTGATCCGCGCGGTGGCGTACTCATCTCGCTGGGGGCAATTACGCCGCGAGCGATTCAACTGCAGCGGACGTCGAAGGATATGCTGAGCGGCAGCATGACATACGAGGGTCGAGAGCACCCGATCACGATCCGGCGGGTGGAGTGCCATCTGCGATAGTCTCGCTGCTCGTCAACGGCGGTCCGCCGCCCGGGCACGGAATCTGACATTCCATATGGAATGCAGATCTCCAACAGACGAGAAGGCGACGTGGCGACAAGTGTGGAACAGGAATTCGTGGCGCGACCGCTCGACACGAAAGCGATGGCGTCTGATGAGAAGACTCGAACGCGACGCGTGGTTCTGCTGCGGATCGGGGCGCTCGCCGCGGTGATCGTGCTGCTCACTGTGATCGCGTACCGACTCGGCTGGTTCGACCTGCAACGCGCGGCCGCGACGATCGAGCGATTGCAAAGCGGACGGGATCGCGTTTCCGTCGCCGTGTTGTTCTTCGCCATCTTCGCCGCGACGACGGCGGTTGGATTTCCCGCGCTGCCTTTTACGGTCGCCGGTGGCGTGATC
>QHUV01000377.1 GCA_003222065.1 Gemmatimonadota bacterium
CGCCCGACATCCGATGCCCCGAATGAGAACAGCGGCGGTGACGACGCTGCTCCTGGTTCCGATCGTTGCGGGAGGCTTTTTGCTTCAAGAGCCTCCCGCTCGCGCGAGCGCCCACCTCTTCGATCAAGTGCGCTCGCTTGTCACGACGCGCTACGTCGATTCGCTCAAGGACACGCAGGTGTTCGAGAAGGCGGCGCGCGGCATGGTGAAGGAGCTCAATGATCCCTACAGCGAGCTTCTGTCACCGAAGGAGAGCGACACCTTCAACCGCAGCACTAACGGTCGGTACGGCGGCACCGGCATGCTGCTCGAGCAGCAACCAGGTGCGTCCGTCAGCGTGCAGCGCGTTTTTCCTCACACACCAGCCGACGAAGCCGGCGTGCGTGAGGGCGACCGGATCATCGCCGTCGACGGGGTGTCGACCCTGGGTTGGGAGATCGACAAAGTCTCCGAGAAGCTGCGGGGCAATCCCGGCTCGCAAGTGGCCGTCACCTACGCGCGCCCCGGCGTCACCGAGCCGATCAAGCTCAAGTTCACGCGCGCGGTCGTGCATGTTCCGGCCGTCGCGTACACAGGCCTCTTCGATCAACAGGTCGGCTACATCCCGCTCCAGACATTCAACGAAAACGCGGCGGAGGAAGTCTCCGCGGCGGTCGAGAAGCTGGAGCAGCAGGGTGCAAAAGGAATCGTCCTCGACATGCGCGACAATGGCGGCGGCATCGTCGACCAGGCACTGGCCGTGAGTGGACTATTCCTGCGCGAGGGTCAGGAAATCGTGAGCGTGCACGCGCGCAACACGCCGACGGAAATCGCGCGTGCTCGCGGCCCGCATATCGGCTCGAACATCCCGCTCGTGGTACTCGTCGACGGTTCATCCGCATCGGCGACGGAGATCGTCGCCGGGGCACTGCAGGATCACGATCGCGCGCTCATCGTTGGAACGACCAGCTTCGGCAAGGGACTCGTGCAATCGGTTTTCCCCCTCGACGGCGGCTACTTCCTGAAGATGACGACGGGCAAGTGGTTTACGCCGAGTGGACGCTCCATTCATCGCGAAAGACAGTTGCTACCTGACGGGCGCTTTGTAGAGACGCATCCTGATTCCCTCGAGACCGACTCGGCGCGAAAGACGCGTCCAACCTTCCAGTCCGATGCCGGCCGCACCGTGTACGGCGGTGGCGGAATCGCGCCCGACGTCATCGTCACCGACGACACGCTGTCGACGGTCGAGCAGCAGTTCCTGCGGTCGATCGCGCCCAGGGGGCAAATCGTGCAGGGCACCTTGGAGGGCTATGCGTTCGAGCTCAAGGGGACAGTGAAGCGCGACTTCGTGCTCTCGCCATCATGGACATCGGAGATCACACGTCGCCTGGTCCAACGCGGCGTGACGATCGAGCCACGCTTCCAGAGCGCCGCCGAGCGTCTCTTCGGACGCGAGCTGGAACATCGCGTGGCGCGGATGGCCTTCGGCGACGCCGCGGCGAAGGAGCGGGAGCTGCGCACCGATCGTCAGCTGTCGCGGGCGATGGATCTGCTCGAGAAGGCGGGCACACAGCGCGAGCTGTTCACCGTCGCACACGCGGTCATCGGCGCGCGACATTAACGCGGCGACGGCCGCGTCCACGATTTAGAAATCTTTACGCCCGCGTCGCGGCATTGGCCGTCGACGCGCAACGCGGGCGTGCCTCGGTGCGTTTACCCGACAGAGCATCATCGCCGGCCGATGTTAACGCGCGCTGTATCCTTCGCGTCGAACGGCGTCCGGGCGAGTGAGGATGTCCCTCCGTGCTCGCACTTCGTCAGCGATTTCCTATGCATCTGCATTGCCGTGTTTCATCAGTACTCTGTGCGTTGCTCATCCTCGTGACGTCACTCGCGGCGCCGCGCGCCGCACGAGCCCAGGTTGGCAGCACGACCGACATCATCACCGGCAAGATCACCTCTCCGGACGGAAAGCCGATCGTCGGGGCGCGTGTCGACGCGACGTCTGTCGAAACGGGAGTCACTCGCTCACGGACGACGAACGACAAGGGTCAGTACACCATCCTTTTTCCCGACGGCGGCGGTTCGTATCGGATGGCGGTGCGCTATCTCGGTTTTGCGCCGGCGACCTTTACGCTGGCGCGCCAGGCTGATGAAGATCGTCTGGTCGCCGACGTGCGCATGGACCCGGTGGCGGCGCAGCTTGGTCCGGTGGTGGTGCGCGGCGCCGCGCCGACGGGGCAAGGCGATCGCCCCGGCCCGGGCTCAGTTGAGCGAACGCTAACCGGCGAGCAGCTCACGCGGCTGCCGATCGACCCGACGGACCTCGCCGCGCTCGCGGCGCTCACCCCCGGTGTTGTCGCGATCACCGGCACCGATTCGACGGCGGCGGCGTTCTCCGTCGCGGGCCAGCGACCGGATCAGAATCAGGTGACGCTCGATGGGCTGAGCTTCCTCGGCGGGACGAACGTACCGACGGAGGCCGTGCGCCAGACGCGGGTGATCACGAACACATACGACGTCGCGCGCGGCCAGTTCACGGGGGGTCAAGTCGCGACGACGACGCGGGGCGGCACGAACTCTCTCGCCGGCTCCTTCAGCTATGCGTTGCGCGATCCGCACCTCGAGTGGGCGACCGATCAGTCGACTCCGACGACCTTCGGCCAAGGGTACACACAGCACCAGCTCAGCGGTGGGATCGGCGGCCCGGTCATCCACGACAAGCTGTTTTACTTCGGCGCCTTTCAGATTCGACGCCGGCTCGATCCATTGCAGACGATTACCGGGGCTGATGCGCTCACGCTGGAGCGCCTGGGCATGCAGCCGGACTCCGCCTCGCGCTTTCGTGATCTCGTTGGCGCCTACGGCATTCCGCTTTCCGTGCCGGCGATTCCGACGGACCGGGAGTCCGACAATGGCACGGCGATCGTGCGCGTCGATTACCACCTGAGTGATGATCACTCGCTCATGATGCGCGGCAACTGGCAGGGATCGCTCCAGGAGGCGTTCCGCACGTCGGCGTTCGCGCTACCCAGTCACGGCGGCACGCAGCACACGGGCGGTGGCGGCGGCATGCTCGCCCTGTCCTCGATCTTCGGCAACTTCCTCAACGAGCTGCGTGGCACGTATTCACGAACTCTCAACTCGGCAAATCCGTATCTCGTCGATCCGGAAGGAAGAGTCAACGTCACGTCGAGCTTCAGCGACACGACCGTTGCCGTCACGCAACTGGACTTCGGCGGCAATTCCGGTTTGCCGACGGACGGCGCGAACGGTCAGCTCGAAGTGAGCGATGAGTTTTCGTGGATGTCGGAGGATGCGTCACACCGGTTCAAGCTCGGTCTGCTCGCGAACCTAACGAGCTATTCGTCGATGAATGCGTTCAACAGCAGCGGCACCTTCCTGTTCAACTCGTTGAGCGATCTCGAGGCCAACCAGCCGGCGATGTTCACGCGATCGCTCATGCCGACGTCGCGAACGGGCTCCGGCCTCAATGGCGCGGTTTATCTTGGCGACACCTGGCGGCATAGCCGCGCTCTGCAGGTGACTTATGGTCTTCGCGTCGAGGCGTCGGACTTTCAAGGCCACCCGGCGTTCAATCCAGAGATCGAGCAACTCTTCAATCGGCGCACGGACAAGTTTCCGTCCGA
>QHUV01000378.1 GCA_003222065.1 Gemmatimonadota bacterium
GAAACGTGGCTGCCGAAGCGAAATTGCGTACTGGGAATCGCGACGCGCCGGCAGTGTCATGTCAGGCAGGGCCGTGAGAAAGGGCGTCGCGAAGCCCTCCTCGAAACGCGCCAAGAGATTGTCCGGCAGCGTCGCGTCCGCTGCTTCGGCCATGGTGACGCCGTACCATAGGCCACGATGCGCGAATAGATGATAGTTCTCACCCTCGTACCACGTGCCGTCAGCGAGGAGCCCGTGCTCGAGATGGAACACGACGCCGCTCCGGCCGAACAGGGCGCGCTCCACAGCCTCATTGCGACCGAGCAAGCGATTTGCCGCGATCAGTGCGGCATCGTTCCACACCTGCCTATTCGAAGCGCCTTCGTCGTACTGCGCAATGATCGCCGCACTGGGCTCGATGAGCCGATCGCGCACGCGGGCGCCGGTCGCTGCGAACTCCGGTCCCGTCGCCTCGAGGAGATCGGTGGCAATGCACAGATTCAGAAGCCAGATAGACTCGAGGTATGTGCTGAAGAAGAGTCGCGTCGGCCCCAGGACATTGTCGCTGTTCGGGTAGAGCAAGTACTCATCGGCATAGCGGTCGAGGACCGCCGCCGCGAACGCGGCCGCGCGGTTATCGCACCGAAGGCGCGCTAGCAACGCGCCCTGTAGCGCGCGCTCGGCGAGCCAGAGCTGATACCAAAAGACCCAGAACCGATCGTGCAGCTCGCCAGTGTAGGTCTCGCCGCAGGTTGGACAACGATGCCGGTGTGGAGAGAACGGGTCGAATTCCAACGTGGCGCCGTCACGAACGCAGCGGCCACCGTCGCGAGAGAGCAGCGCTTTTTCGCGCGGCACATAGAGCTCGCGTGCAAGTACTGGCTCGAGCTCCTCGCTCAAACCGTGGGCGAGCGGCGCCAATTCGGCGTCCGCCACCTTCGAACGCGTTCGCAGTACATCGTCGCCGACGAGCAGGCTCATGGCCTCGAGGAGAGTGAAGTTGCCGGCGTCGTGCGATCGCCGACCCTCCATCGAGTGACCGTCGCCAGCTCGCCGCGCAGATCCATGCGGACATCGTGCAGGCGCGCGGAGATGCCTTGGACTCCGCGTGAGTGGTAGATCCAGGCGACGGGCACTTCGCGCGCCAGCGCTGCCTGCAGCGCGAGCCATGCATCGCGCGTCTCATCGGCAGAACGTGCGGCACGCACGCGCGCAAAGGACGAGTCGAGCTCGCGCGTATGAAAGCCCGCATAGTCCAAGGCGCCCCCTGCCTGACGAGAATTGAACATCGCGCCGACATACGCGAGCGACAGATCTCCTGGAACGCCGGCGACGAGCATGTCGAACTGTTTGTCGGGCGAGCGCGCGTCAGTGAGAAATCGGCCCAGCTCCACCTGTCGAATGGCGACGCGAATGCCGCGCTCGGCCAGGTCTGCCTGCACCAACTGCTCGAGTGCGTTGTCACCGCTGCCGACGGTGAGAAGATCGACGGCGAACTGCTGCCCGTCGTGGCGCCGTATTCCCCCCGATCCGCGCGCCCAACCGGCAGCGTCGAGGAGTGAGTCGGCGCGATGCACGTCGTGCGCGGGCGCGACGGCCATCGCGAGCGGATTATCCGGCGGTACGGGACCCGAGGCTGGTACCCCGTAGCCGGCCAGGGCCGCGCGCACTATCCGATTGCGATCGACCGCGAGATCGACGGCGCGGCGTACACGAGCGTCGTCGAACGGTGCGCGATGGGTGTTGAACACGAGACCGACGCTGAACAGCACGGGGTAATCGAGGACCCGCAGCGAGGCGTCACGCCTAACGAGCGATGCCATCGACGGCGCGATTCCCGCTACGTCGAGATCCCCGCTGGCCAGCCCGGCAAATTTTGTCGTCGCCTCGTCGACGACGACGATGACGAGGCCGCCGATCCGTGGCGGCCCGCCGAGCAGGGCTGGAAATGCTGGATTGCGCTCAAAACTCCAGTGATCGCCGGCTCGGCGGTCAATGAATCGAAAGGGGCCATTGCCGACCGGCGCGAAATTGAAGGCCGCGCGGCGCATATCACGGCGCGGCACGGCGGACAGCAGGTGCGCCGGTAGTATCGGCAATTCACAGAGCACGAGCGGAAAGGTGAACTGTGGCCGCGCATAGTGCACCACCGCCGTCGAGTCGCTGGTCGCCGAGATCGAATCCACGTCCGCGAGGTCGGCGGCGCGGGCATAACCGGTGGCGGGGTCGCGCGCGGCGTCGATGGTAAAAACAACGTCCTTCGCTGTGGTGCGTGCGCCGTCCTGCCACGTGAGGCCGGACACGAGATGCAGAGTGAGGTCACGGCGATTCGCCGACCATTCCCACCGTGTCGCCGCGTAAGGCGCCGGTGAGAGTGCGCTGTCGTAGCGAGCCAGCGTCACGAACAGCATGTATCGCTGCATTTGACGGGAGAGTGGGTGCACGGTGACCAGCGGGTTTCCACTCTCGAGATCCGCCCCCGAGGCATACACCACGGTGTCGGGCGATCGCTGCGGCGCGAAGCACGCACCGAGCAACAACAGCAACAAGCGGCGGCCGCGCACGATTGACCGGTGCGCGCATTTCTCCATCTTCATGGCGTGACCTCGCATTCCGTCGCGCACGCCGCGCTTCTCGCTCGCCGCATCGGCACCGCACTGGCCCTACTCTGGCTCGTCGTCACCATCACGTTCATTCTCGTTCGACTCGCACCGGGCGACCCCGCACAGTTGATGGTGCCGCCAACCGCGTCGCCAGATGATGCGGCTCGGCTGCGCGCCGAGTTGGGTCTCGACCGTTCACTGGTCGTGCAATATGCACGGTGGATCGGCGGCGTGCTTCGTGGAAACCTCGGTGAGAGCTTCGCGACGCGGCTGCCGGTTGCGCGTGCATTGCGCGAGGCGATGCCGGTTTCGCTTTCCCTTGGCGGGACCGCGTTGATCCTCACTTTTCTGGTTGGCATTCCGATTGGCATCGTGCAAGCGGCCCGACGTGGGCGCGCCGTGGATCGCGTGCTCACCATCGTGACAACGACGGTGTACGCGGCGCCAAGCTATTGGCTGGCGCTGGCGCTCGTCGCGGTGTTCACGTACGGCGCTGCGGCG
>QHUV01000379.1 GCA_003222065.1 Gemmatimonadota bacterium
TCGCGAGCTCGGCCTCGGCCTTGCGCCGCGCGATGTCCTGCTTGCTCCGCCGTTCGGCGATGACGAGACGCGCGCGAATGTGCTCCGCCGTCGCCGGCTTGGCGACGTAATCATCGGCTCCGGCATCGAGCACGGCGGCAAGATCACCCGGCTGATCGCGCCCGGTGAGGACAAGGACGAACGTCTCGTGCTTGTCGTCCGCCTGACGGATCCGGCGACAGACTTCAATCCCATCCAGCTGCGGCATGATGATATCGAGGACGACGAGTGGCGGCTTCGCCTCCTGATACCGCTGCCATGCCGCCGCCCCGTCGGCGACGGCCTCCGGGTCGTGCCCGAGCTCGTCGAGCACGGCACACAGCAACGCGCAGGTCGTCGCGTCGTCGTCGGCAACGAGTGCTTTCATCGGCCGTGCAGGTCGAATGAACTCAGAGTAGGACTCGTGGGCTGCTGTCGGCTCACTCGAGTCGGCCAACGCGGACGATACGGGTGGGTGGTGTTGCGTCGGAATCGCCTCCGATCGAGCCAACAATCCAGGACACCGCGACGTGTCTCCCGGCGACGGCGACCTGGGGATTGGTCGCAGCGCCGACGCCGGTCGAGCCTCGGACGCGGTCGCGAAAAATGTGTCCCCAGTCTCGCGAAAGCGCGAGTCCAATTTGTGGCGTCGATCCACTTGGGTCCTCATACGCCACCGCCACGTTGCCCTTCTCGGACGCGATTGCCGCAGGGGTCAGGCGGTCACCGTACAAAATGGTGACAGCGGGCTCATAGCTCTTCCCTTCGTTCATCGAATGCGCGTAGAACACGCCGACTCCTTCCGCCGCGTGCATCGCGTAAGCGATGTGGACGAATCCAGCATTCGCTGATATCGCGGGTGGCGGCCGATTGCAGCCTACGCTGGCGACATCGGCCGTATCGACACGGAGCGCCGCGCGCCACGTGCGGCCGCCGTCGGGTGACACGGCGGCGAGCAACAACGCACTACTGTCGTCCCGGACTGACCACCAGACCGCCGTCAACGATCCGTCATCTTGACGAGTGGCACGCACCGAGCCGGCGCAAAGGCGGGCGTCCGGCGTCGGCACGACACTCACCGACGTGTCGGCGACCATTCGGGTCCGACCTCGTCCATCGACCAAGAGACGGGCGTCGCCTTCAGTCACTGGTAGCGTCAGTGGATCGCTCCAGGCAATGTCGTCACCGCCGCACGCTGCCACGCTCAACAGCACTGCCAGCGGCATGGCGGGGATGATCCTGATAGCTTGAAAGAGTCCTGAAACACTCATCGGTTCCTAGCGCCGAGCGAAAAACTAGCGGGATTTGTCCGTCGACGCGCTGCCGCGGCTCCGTGCGAATGGCATACCGCGCAAGCACAGTTCGTCCCAGGTCGTAACAACTCACATCGAGCAGACAATGGCCGCACCCGTCGCAACGACCAAGCGCGCTCCCAAAGGGGAAAGCAAACTCGATAACAGCCCGCCGGCGCGCGCCGCTGCTGAATCCGAGCAAGCTGACCGCACCATCGCGCCGACGACGGCACCGCTCGCTGGATTCACCGGGACTCGCCACGTCCCCGCCCCGGTGAACGAGCCAATCAAGGGCTACGCGCCCGGCTCACCGGAGAAAAAGGCGCTCAAGGAGCGTCTCAAGCAAATGGCGAAGGAGCGTGTCGAGGTTCCGCTCATCATCGGCGGCCGTGAGATTCGCACCGGAGAGACGGGCCAATCGGTCATGCCCCACGATCATCGGCATGTGCTCGCCGACTGGCACAAGGCGTCACCGAAACACGTCGAACAAGCTATCGACGCAGCGCGGAACGCGCGCGTCGATTGGGCTAACTGGGCGTGGGAAGATCGAGCGGCCGTTTTTCTCAAGGCCGCGGAGTTACTCGCGACGACGTGGCGAGCGACGCTGAACGCGGCGACGATGCTCGGCCAATCGAAGACGGCCTTCCAGGCAGAGATCGACTCGGCGTGCGAGCTGATTGATTTCTGGCGCTACAACCCATTTTATGCCCAGGAGCTCTACGCCGAGCAACCGCTGTCGAATTCCGCGATGTGGAACCAGCTCGATTACAGG
Organism: Gemmatimonadota bacterium; assembly: GCA_003222065.1. Lineage (GTDB taxonomy): Bacteria > Gemmatimonadota > Gemmatimonadetes > Gemmatimonadales > Gemmatimonadaceae > AG2. The sequence goes on from QHUV01000379.1 coordinate 2,083, forward strand.
GCGCTCGAGGGATTCGTGTACGCGGTGACGCCGTTCAACTTCACGTCGATCGCCGGCAATCTGCCGACGGCGCCGGCGCTGATGGGAAATACCGTCGTGTGGAAGCCGGCGTCGACGGCGATGCTCTCGGCGTACTACATCATGAAGCTGCTCGAGGCAGCCGGTTTGCCGCCGGGCGTGATCAACTTCGTTCCCGGCGACGCGGCGGCGATTTCGGAGGTCACGTTAGGCAGCCGCGACCTCGCCGGCGTCCACTTCACGGGGAGCACCGCCGTCTTCAACAGCATGTGGAAGACGATCGGGGCGAACATGTCTCGTTATGCGTCGTATCCCCGCATCGTCGGCGAGACGGGTGGGAAAGACTTCATCGTCGCTCATCCCTCGGCTGACGCTCAGGCGCTCGCCGTCGCCATCGCGCGCGGCGGGTTCGAGTACCAGGGCCAGAAGTGCTCGGCCGCGAGTCGCGTGTACGTGCCGCGCTCGCTATGGCCCGAGGTGCGCGACCGCACCGTGGCGATGATGGATGAGATGCGGATGGGCGACGTCACCGATTTCCGCACGTTCGTCGGCGCGGTGATCGATCAGAAGGCACACCGGAAAATCTCCGAGTATTTGACGGACGCGAAGAAAAACGCGACCGTCGTTACGGGTGGGAAGACCGAAGACAAGGACGGCTTTTTTATTCAGCCGACGTTGATCGAGACGAAAGATCCCGGTTATCGCCTCTTGTGCGAGGAGATCTTTGGGCCCGTCGTCACGGCCCACGTCTACGACGATGCGCGTTGGGAGGAGACATTGGAGATCGTCGACAAGACGTCTCCGTACGCGCTGACGGGAGCGGTGTTCGCCACAGAGCGAGGCCCGATTCGCGAAGCGATGATGGCGCTCCGCAACGCGGCGGGAAACTTCTACGTCAACGACAAGCCGACGGGCGCCGTCGTCGGTCAGCAGCCGTTCGGGGGCGCTCGGGGCTCGGGGACGAACGACAAGGCGGGCTCGAAGCTGAACCTCGTGCGTTGGGTCAGCCCGCGCGCGATCAAGG
>QHUV01000026.1 GCA_003222065.1 Gemmatimonadota bacterium
CATCATACTGGTAATCGAACTTGAACGGCATCGGCTCGGTCTTCGCCACGGACTCGACGAGGTCGCCGAGCTCCGTCGACAAGCGTCGCGATCCGATGAGCTGCACGTAGCCGGGGCCGCCGCCCTTCACGTCATCGGCCCGGCCCCGGCCGATCATGTCGATGTTGAGCTCCGTGACGATGGAATCGCGGGGCACGGTCGGATGATCGGTGAAGTACTCCGATCCCCACAGGCCCTCTTCTTCACCGGCGTGCCAGATGAAAAGAATCGATCGCTTGGGCTTCACCGGCGCACTGGCGAGCGCCTCGGCGATCTCGAGCACCGCAACCGTGCCCGATCCATCGTCGTCGGCGCCGTTGTAGATGGAATCGCGGCGCGGCGCGTGGAGGCGGCGCAGACTGTCGAGAATGGCGCGCACACGCAGCATCTCGTCCGCCGTCGCCGGTCGCGGCGCATCGTCTTCGCCGCCCGGGCGCACGACGGCATTGAACGCGCGCAATGAATCGTGATCGACCGGCTCATGGTTGAAGCCGATGTGATCGTTATGCGCGCCGATGGCGACGTATTCCTCCTTGAGCATGGGGTCGGAGCCGGGCAGAATCGCGACAACATTTCGCGCCGGCGCTGGCGTCTCGGAGAAGCGCAATGATCCGCTCGCGGTCTTGCCGGATGCCTTCCCGCGCGTGAGTCCTCGCGTCGGCCCGCCAAGGAGCACGTCGGACATCGCGTGAGTGACGTAAAGAAATGCGGGCACGGCGGGCAGCGCGCCTTCGGCTGTTCTCAAATCGACGCTCGGCTCAGTGAGCAATTGGCGCGTGCGCGGGTCCATGGCGTCAAGCGACGCGATGGCAATACCTGCCGCACCCACGCGGCAGGAAGTCGATCCACGGCCTGAAGCTCGTGCCGCCGACGTTCAGCGTTTGCGTGGCGGCGAGCGTACGCTCGAAGACGGGCAGATTCTGGAAGTATCCACCGCTATCACCGGCGGGCGCGAGGCCGAGACGACGCACTTCACGCTCGATGTACGCGGTGCCGCGGCGATGTCCTTCGGTTCCGACGCGACGTCCCTGCATGGAGTCGTCGGCGAAGATATAGAGCCGCGTCATCAGATCCGCGGGAGTGATGTTCGCGGTGGTCGGCTGCGGATCACGCTTGAGCGGCAACTCGTGAGTGCCGCTCTGTGCGCTCAAGAGCCGAGGGCTGCCAATGACACTGGCAACGCTGATTGTCACGAGAGCGCGCGTAAGCCGCGCACGAGCCAGGTGCATGATGCAACTCCATGGAACGGTCAGGGAGGTTGGAAGCTAAACCGTCGCGCGATCGCGGAGGCGTGGCTGATGTTGCTGTCTTACGAAAGCTTTGCTTCTCGCTAACGCTCGACAGCAGCCCGTCATTGCGTGTCGGGACGTCCGGGCTAGTTTACGCCGCGGCGCCGCCTGGGCGCCGCGCGCCTTGCCTCACCCGCCAGCATGCGAATCAGCGTTCCAACTGAAACCGCTCCTCGCGAACAGCGGGTCGCGCTCCCGCCGGATAGTGCCGGCCGTTTGATAAAATCGGGTCTCGAAGTGGCCGTGCAGCGAGGCGCCGGTCAGCGCGCAGGATTTCGGGACGATGCGTACACGAGCGTTGGCGCGCAGCTCGTTGCCGATGCACGCGAAGCGCTGTCGACCGGGCAGGTAGTGGTGAAGGTGCAGCCGCCGAGCAGCGACGAGATCGGCCTGCTGAGCGCTGGAAGCTCGCTGATCAGTTTGATGCGTCCGGGCCAACATCAGGATGTCGCGACGGCGCTAGCGAAGCGTAACGTGAGCGCGCTCGCCCTCGAGCTAGTTCCACGAATTACGCGCGCGCAGTCGATGGACGTGTTGTCGTCGCAGAGCACGGTCGCCGGATACAAGGCCGTTCTTCTCGGCGCCGCCGAGCTGGGCAAGTTTCTGCCAATGCTCACGACGGCGGCTGGCAACATCTCGCCGGCACGCGTATTCGTCGTCGGCGCTGGCGTTTCAGGGCTTCAGGCAATCGCCACGGCGCGCCGACTCGGTGGCGTCGTGTCGGCGTTCGACGTGCGGCCCGCGGCGCGCGAACAGGTGCAGAGCCTCGGCGCGACGTTCGTCGCCACGGAGCTCGTGAGCAACTCAGCCGAGACAGCTGGTGGTTACGCGCGTGCTCAGACCAACGAAGAGCAAGAGCGAACGCTTGCGGCCATCGCCGGACATATCAAAGACGTAGATCTGGTGATCACGACGGCGCAGATCCCCGGGCGTCCGGCACCGCGGCTGATCACGACCGACATGATTCGCACGATGCGGGCGGGCGCGGTCATCGTGGATCTCGCGGTCGAGACGGGCGGCAATTGCGAGCTCTCGAAGGTCGGCGAAACGGTGCATGCGCACGACGTCACGATCATGGGACCGGTCAACCTCCCAAGCAGCGTCGCGTTTCACGCCAGTCAGATGTTCGGCCGGAACATTCTCGCCCTCCTGCAGCATCTGGTGAAAGACGGCGCCATGGTGCTCGATCCCGCGGACGAGATCACGGGCGCGATGCTCGTCGTGCATAACGGAAAAGTGCTGAAGTAAGACTAGCAGTCCCGGAAGCATTTCTTTCACGAATCCAACGATGCTCCTTCTCGAGCTGTACGTGTTCGTTCTCGCGGCGTTCACCGGGTACCTGGTGATCTCGCGCGTGCCCTCGTTGTTGCACACGCCATTGATGGCGGCGACCAACGCGATCTCGGGCATCTCGCTCGTCGGCTCACTCATCGCGGCCGGATCGCAACAAAACCGCGTGGCGACGATTCTCGGGTTCATAGCCGTCGTCTGCGCGACGTCGAACATCGTCGGCGGGTTTCTGATCACCGATCGGATGTTGAAGATGTTCAGACGTGACGTGCCCGCGACGAAGCGAGCGCGCGCGTCGGCGGCGCCTCCGGCGGCGCACTGATCGGCATCGGCCTCGGCATGCGCGACTACTTCATCCAGGGATCGTATTTGGCGGCGTCGGTCCTGTTCATTCTTGGACTACGGGGCCTAACGCGACCGGACAAGGCACGACGCGGCATGCAGCTCGCCGCGGCGGGGATGCTGTTCGCGATCGTCGGGACGTTGGTGAGCCACCAGATCGTCGACTACCGCTGGATCGCGGCGGGGCTCGTGTTGGGTGTGGTGATCGGCTACCCGATGGGCATGTGGGTGCCGATGACGGCGATGCCACAGCGGATCGCCCTCTCGCTGACGTTCAGCGCGCTGGCGGCGGCGCTCGTCGGCATCGCCGAGTACAACACGCGCCTAACGAATGGCGAAGGTATCCCCGCGGCAATCATGGCGGCAATCGGGATCGAGGTGCTGCTCGGTATGATCACCGTCGGCGGGACGCTCATCGCCGCCGGCAAGCTGCAGGAAGTGATCACCTCGCGGCCCCTCACCTATCGCGGGCAGAACCTCGTCAACGCGCTGGTGTTCGTGGCGATGCTCGTGCTATTCGGGTTTCTCGTGAGCCATCCCGAGCGCCCGGCACTGTTTTATGCACTTATTGCGCTCGCCTTCGGGTTCGGGATTCTGCTGGTATTGCCGATCGGCGGCGCCGATATGCCCGTCGTCGTCGCGCTGCTGAACTCCTATTCCGGGTTGGCATCGTGCGCGACCGGATTTGCGATCGGCAACGTGATCCTGATCATCAGCGGCTCGCTCGACGGCTCGTCGGGATTCATCCTCTCCGTGTTGATGAGCAAAGCGATGAATCGCTCGTTCACGAACGTGCTGTTCGGCGCTTTTGGATCACAGACAAGCATCGGCGCGAAGAGCGCTGAAGGCTTGAGCGTTCGCTCAACGGGCGTCGAGGACGCCGCGGTGCAGCTCGCCTACGCCCAGCTGGTGATCATCATTCCAGGGTACGGCATGGCGGTCGCCCAAGCCCAGCATCAGGTGCGCGAGCTGGCGGAGCTGATCGAAGGCCGCGGCGGCGAGGTGAAGTTCGCCGTCCATCCGGTGGCGGGCCGCATGCCGGGGCATATGAACGTTTTGCTTGCCGAGGCCAACGTGCCATACGACAAGCTCTTTGATATGGACGAGATCAACGGCGACTTCGATCGGGCCGACGTCGCTCTGGTGATCGGCGCGAACGACGTCGTGAATCCGGCCGCGCGCAACGACAAGACGTCGCCGATTTACGGCATGCCGATCCTGAACGCCGATCATGCGAAAAGCGTCATCGTCCTCAAACGAAGCATGGCCGCGGGCTTCGCGGGCATCGAGAACGAGTTGTTCTACAATCCGAAGACGTCGATGTTGTTCGGGGATGCGAAGAAGTCGTTGACCGGCCTGGTGTCGGAGGTCAAGAACGTCTAGCCGACAAAACGAGCAGATCCTTCGGTCCACCCGGGATGACCAAGCCAGTAGTTTGATAGCAAGCCCCGGATAGCCGCTGCTGGCTGCAAGCCTAGCTTGCGCTCCAGTCCTTTCCGGAGCATCCATGATGTTGACCATGCCAACGACGTTTCGCGCCGAGCCGACGATTCCGCTTCCCAACAGCGACGAGGCCTGGCGTGCGGTCGAGCGTCGCGATCCGCGATTCGATGGCCGCTTCGTGTACGCGGTGCGATCGACGCGAATCTATTGCCGCCCTTCGTGCCCATCGCGCCGGCCGTCTCGGGAACGCGTAACGTTTTACGCCGCGCCGACAGCAGCGGAGGACGCGGGATATCGCGCGTGCCGGCGGTGCCATCCGCGTGAGGTCCATCTCGGGACGGCCGCGGCGGTCGCCGTCGAACGAGCTCGACGCCACATCGAACAGTACCCCGATGGGGCGGTGACGCTGGCGGCGCTGGCGGCGGAAGTCGGAATGAGTCCGTTCCACCTGCAGCGCACGTTCAAACGGCTGCTCGGCATCTCGCCGCGCGAGTATCAGGACGCACTCCGGGTCACTCGCTTCAAGTCGCGACTGCGCGCTGGCGACACGGTGAGTCGCGCGACGTACGAGGCGGGATTCGGCTCGAGCAGCCGCGTGTACGAGCGCAGCGATCGCTCACTCGGCATGACGCCCGCTGCCTATCGACGGGGTGGCGCGGGCATGCGTATCGAGTACACGATCGTTGATTCGCCGTTCGGGAAGCTGCTCGTTGGCGCAACCGAACGTGGCGTGTGCGCCGTGGCGCTCGGCGATTCGAGTGAGGCACTCGTCACGGCGCTGCGCGCCGACTTTCCGCGAGCGGACATCGAGCGGGGCGACGATGCGCATCGCGATTGGGTGGAAGAAATCGTCGGCAATATTGGCGGCGGCAACGTTGGTCTGAACGTGCCCCTCGATGTTCAGGGCACGGCGTTTCAGAAGCAGGTGTGGTCGTTGCTGCGCAAGATTCCACCCGGTCGGACACGCTCGTACGGCGAGATTGCGGCGGCGCTTGGCAATCCGCGCGCGACGCGTGCGGTCGCCCGCGCCTGCGCGAGCAACCGCATCGCTCTCGTCATTCCATGCCATCGCGTCGTACGCACCGATGGCGCGGTGGGTGGTTACAAGTGGGGCACGAAGCGCAAGCAGGCATTGCTCGCGCGGGAACGCGACCGCGTGTGACGAGCCGGTGTGGCGGCACGCGGCGACGGTCCAAACCATCGACGTGAGGCGGGTGTCTGATTCAACGCAGTCTCCCACCTCCTGAGGCACCGATGATGAAGTACATATGGCTCGTCGCGCGTACGGCACCGCTTTGTCTCATGCTCGCCGCGACCGTCAGCGCACAGAATTGGCGCGGCCGCGGCGACAGCACGTTCGTTTGGTCGGCGCGAATCGCTGACGGTGGTACACTCACGATCAAGAACATCGTCGGTGGCATCACCGTTACGGAGGCGAGTGGCGACCGCGTCGAGGTGCGCGCCGAAAAGCGAATGCGCGGCCGGGGGGAGGCAAGCGATATCGCCTTCGACGTGCAGGAGTCCGGATCTGGCGCCACGATCTGCACGGTTTACCGCGGTGAAAGCGCGTGTGACGAGGGAGGATTCAACAACACGAGATTCAACGTGAAGTTCACGATCGCGATGCCGCGCGGCTTGCGGTTGCGGGCATCGACTGGGAATGGAGACTTGTCCGTCGAGAAGGCCGGAAGTGAGGTCGAACTCCGAACGGGGAATGGCGGCATCCACATCGGGCAAACCGAAGGCCGCGTGACGGCGGCGACCGGGAATGGCGATCTCGAAGTGGAGAGCGCGCACGGACCGGTGCGCGCAACAACGGGCAACGGCCGTGTCTTCGTGGCAACGTCGGCAGGTCCAGTCTCGGCGAGCACGGGCAACGGCGACATCGACGTTCGCATGCAGTCGTTGAGCGCCGGCGGCGACATGAATTTCGTCAGCGGCTCGGGTGCGGTGCGCATCACGCTGCCGGCCGACTTCAACGGCAACGTCGACGCGAGCACCGGCAATGGCGAGCTTCGCACCGACTTCGAGATCAGACTGATCGGTCGTCTCGATCCCCAACACATGCGGGGGACGATTGGGACTGGCGGCCGCACGATCCGGCTGCAGACGGGCAACGGACGGCTCGAGATTCGAAAGGGGAGCTGACCTAACGCTCGTCACGGCGTAAACCCTGCTTGACCCAATCGGGTCCACCGAGTAGTCTCTCCCCACACATAGTGTGTGGTGCCCGTGTTGCCATCCCGTCGTCCCTTCTTCCGCCTCCCATGGCGTTCGCGAGCCCAGGTGCTCGAGGACGTCGAATCCGAGTTGCGCTTTCATCTCGAGATGCGCGCCCAGGAGCTCATCGGGCGTGGCATGAGCGCCGACCGCGCCGGGGCCGAGGCGGAGCGACAGTTCGGTGACGTCGAGTTCACGAAGCAGTACATGCGGAGAATGGACATGGGACACGAAGGTGAGCAGCGACGCGCCGAGTGGCTGGGTGAGCTGAGACAAGATACTCGTTATGCACTGCGCACCTTGCTGCGCACGCGCGGCTTCGCGGCCGTCGCGATCGCCACGCTCGCTCTCGGCATCGGCGCCAACACCGCGATCTTCTCCGTCGTCAACGGCATCCTGCTGCGGCCACTGCCCTTCCCCCGCCCGGAACAATTGCTCAAGGTCTGGTCAGCGAACAACGCCGCCGGCAGCTCCAAAGCGCCCGTCTCACCTCTCGATCTCGACGACTGGCGGGCGCAGCGAACCGTGCTCGCGGATTTGGGCGGATGGTTCTATCAGCCGAATGGCAGCGGCATCGATCTGACCGGTCAGGGCGAGCCGCAACGGCTCGAGGCGACTTTCGTCACGCCGGGATTCTTTGGAACACTCGGCGTGCCGCCGCTCGCCGGCCGCGTGCCGCACGACGACGAAATGGTGCGCGGTGCCAACGACAAGTTGGTGGTGCTGAGTTACGGGTTCTGGCAACGCCAGTTCGCCGGCGCGCACTCCGTCCTTGGGAGCAAGCTCCTGCTCGGCGGCGATCCGTATCAGGTGGTGGGCGTGATGCCGCCGTCGTTCAGCTTTCCGTCGGAGCGCGTCGAGGTGTTCATCCCGTACTCGACGATTCCCGATCATGCCATACCGCGCATTCGTCCAGTGCGTGTCCTCGACGTCGTGGCACGTCTCAAGCCCGGCGCGACGATCGAACAGGCGCGCGCCGAGATGGCTGGGATTACGCGGCGACTTGCCGATGAATACCGAGAGGACAAGAACTGGGACGGCGCTACGGTAGCACCGCTGCACGACGCGATAGTCGGCAGTGTCCGCACGGCGTTGCTCGTCCTTCTCGGCGCGGTCGCGTTCGTGTTGCTCATGGCGTGTGTCAATGTCGCCAGCCTGCTGCTGGCTCGCGCCGGCTCTCGCCAGCAGGAAGTGGCGATTCGCGCCGCCCTTGGCGCTGGACGCGGCCGACTCGTAAGGCAGCTGTTGACAGAGAGCATCGTCCTCGCGCTTGCTGGCGGTATGCTCGGACTCGTCATCGCCTGGTTCGGCACGCGGTTCTTGCTGTTGCTGAGCCGCGGCCAGCTGCCACGCACGCTCGACGTGGCGATGGACGGGCGCGTGTTGCTCTTCTCGCTCGCGCTGTCAGTGTTGACGGGATTGCTGTTCGGACTCGTACCAGCGCTTCGCATCTCGGCGCCCGCGCTGCAGGGCACGCTGCGCGAAGGCGGTCGCGGTCTCGCCGGGGGTTTTAGTCAGCGATTGCGCAACGCGCTCGTCGTGTCCGAGATCGCCCTCGCCGTCGTGCTCGTCGTCGGCGCCGGACTGATGGCGCGCAGCTTCGTGCGCCTTCTCGACGTCAACCCGGGCTTTCGTCCCGAGCGACTGTTGGTCATAAATTTCACGATGAGCACGACGCGTCACGAGCACTATCAGCAGTTTTATCGCGACGTGATCGACAAGGTACGGACGATTCCCGGCGTCCTGAGTGTCGGCGCGGCGAAGGACGTTCCGATTCGCGGTACCGGCGAGCGCGTCGGATTCTTGCCGCCGGGCCTCGTCCTTCGTCCGGGAGACGATGCGCCCAGTGCGCAGATGCTCAACATCAGCGACGGCTACTTCAAGACAATCGGCGCGCCGCTGCTGGCCGGACGCGAGTTCCTGCCGCACGAGCGTGCCGACACGCCGTGGGTCGCGATCGTCAATCAGGCGTTCGTCAAGCAGTACTTCCCGAATCGCAGTGCCATCGGTCAGGCGCTGCAGCTAGGCAATGCATTGCGGACCGAGATCATCGGCGTCGTCGGCGATATTCGTCAGGCGGCGATCGATGAGCCGGCCAAGCCGACGATCTATTTGGACAACATGCAGAACTCACGCGTGCGGGTGAATCTCGTCGTTCGCACGCCGGGCGAGCCGCTGGCCATGACGCGACGGGTAGAAGACGCGATCTGGTCGCTCGACCGCGAGCAGACCATTACCTCCGTCTTCACTTTTGATGACGTGATGAGCGAGGCAGTCGCCCGCCCGCGGCTGCTCACGGTGCTGCTCGGCCTGTTCGGCGCGCTGGGATTGTTGTTGGGCTCGTTAGGCATCTACGGCGTGCTGGCGTACCTGGTGAGCCAGCGGCAGCGTGAGATCGGCGTTCGGATCGCGCTCGGCGCACAGAGCCGAGACGTGCTGCGCCTGGTCGTGGGTCGCGGCTTGGTGCTCGCCGTCGCCGGCGTCGTGATCGGGATCGTCGGGGCGTTTGCATTGACGCGCTTCATGCAGGGCGTCCTCTACGGAGTCGGGGCAACGGATCCACTGACATTTTTGGCTGTAGCAGTCGGGTTGCTCGGCGTGGCGATTCTCGCCAGCTGGTTGCCGGCGCGAAGAGCGGCCGCGGTGGATCCTGCGGTGGCTATTAGATACGAGTGACGCCGTGAGGTATCTATTAGCGCGGCGCGCCAGCTCCGTCGCTGCTGACGGCTGCGCGATCGGCGGCGAGCGCAGGGCTCGTCGTCGGCGTCGAGACCTCAAGCTGGAGGTGAGAGGCAGCACTCAAGCTGACAGCGCTGACAGCCGACAGCCAATCAGCTGTCAGCTGACCCTGGCGCCACGATCGGCCTTTCGAGATCTCGACGTCGAGAGCCAGCCCAGCGGCGAGCGATCAGTGACGAGCAGTCAGCCGTCAGCGGCAGGCGCCGCTAGCGCGCCGCTCCGGGTTTGTAACACGCACCGTATCTTTTGAGATGTGTACTCTACTTGCCTCTTCTGTAACGCGAGCCTCGGCACGAATGAGGTAGTCGAGTCGTTTCCGGTCGGCAGGCGGTTGGCATTCGATGCGGCGAACGGGCGGCTTTGGGTCGTGTGCCGCAAGTGCGAGCGCTGGAACCTGTCGCCGCTCGAGGAGCGGTGGGAGGCGATCGAGACGTGCGAGCGGAGCTTTCACGATACGCGGCTCCGCGTCTCGACCGACAATATCGGCTTGGCGCGCGTCGCCGAAGGGCTGGAGCTCGTACGCGTGGGACCCGCGTTGCGTCCGGAGTTCGCGGCGTGGCGGTATGGCGACCAATTCGGCCGGCGCCGACGGCGCAAGATGGTGCGAGTCGGCCTCGGCGTCGGCATTGTCGGAGGCGCAATCGCGGGCGGTGTCGCGTTAGGCGTGAGTGCCGGCGTCGGCTTCGGGAGCGGAGGATGGTGGATCTGGCGTGGCATCTACGCGAGCTATCGGCGGATTGCGTATGGGAGTCCACAAGCGGTTGTGGCCCGCATACCGTACGCAGGCGGGGAGGGAGAGGAGGTGATAGCGCTCAAGCGCCATCAGCTCGAGGATGTAAGACTCGGGACCGCGGGTGGTGGGCGCTTGTTGCTGTCGCTGCCGCGGGGTCGAGACTCGGTACATCTCACCGGTGAAGACGCGGAGCGTGCCGCCGGTTACGTTCTTCCGGCGATCAACTGGGCGGGCGCCGAGAAGCGCGACGTGGACCGGGCCGTGCAACTGATCGAGGATTCACGCAAGGGTCCATCGGAGTTCGTGCGCGAGCTCGCTCAGCGCGGCGGTGTCGGACATCGTCTCCACGAGTTGCCGAGCGCGTCGAGGTTGGCGCTCGAGATGGCGTCGCACGAGGAGAGCGAACGTCGTGCGATGGAAGGCGAGCTCGCATTGCTCGAGGCGGCCTGGCGTCACGCAGAGGAAATCGCGAAGATCGCCGACAACCTGCTCGTGCCGCCGTCGGTCGACGAATTTCTGGAGCGCAACAAGGCGAGGCGTTGATGCCGACGCCTGCACCGCCATCGATCACGAGCAGCGCCGGCGATCACGATCCGGGCGTGGCGCGCGCCCGCGCGCGCGTCGAAGGCATCGAGCACAAAGCGCCGGCGGTCGCTCGACTCGGCAGCACCGTCGTGCGCTTCGGCACGGCTAGCTGGACCGATCCGTCCTTGGTCGCGCCGGGTGTTTTCTATCCGGATCGAGCGACAACGCCCGAAGCACGACTCAAGTACTACGCGAGCGTCTTTTCGGTCGTCGAGGTGGATTCGACGTACTACGCGCTGCCGGCGCGGCGCGTCGCGGAGCTGTGGGTGGCTCGCACGCCAGAGAATTTCGTATTCGACGTGAAGGCCTTCGGCTGGATGACCGGCCACGCGACGGAGACCGAGCGCCTGCCGCGAGCCTTGCGCGAGGCGTTGCCTAACGAGCTGGCGTCGAAGAAACGACTTTATGCCAAGGACGTCCCCCGCGAGGTGCGCGATGAGGCCTGGCGGATCTTCGCCGACGCGATTCTCCCGCTGCACGAACACGGGAAGTTGGGCGCCGTCTTTCTTCAGTACCCTTCGTGGGTGCGTCCAGCCGCGCACAGCGCCGAGATGCTCGCGCGGGCGCGACACCGGCTCGGCGACCTACCGATCGCGGTCGAGTTCCGCCACAGCGAGTGGCTGGCCACGGCGCAACGCGATCGCACGATCCGGTGGTTGCGCGACAACCAGATGAGCTTCGTCGCCGTCGACGAGCCGCAAGGATTCGCGTCGAGTGTGCCGCCCGACACCGCTGTCACGTCATCGAGGCTGGCCGTCGTCCGTCTCCACGGCCGCCGCGGCGAGACGTGGGAAAAACAGGGGACGCCGGTGCTGGAGCGATTTCGCTATCTGTACAGCGAGAACGAGCTGACGCCGTGGGTGCCGAAGATCATCGAGATCGCTGGCGAGGCGGAGCAGGTCCACATCGTCTTCAACAACTGCTACGGTAACTACGGGACAACGAACGCGCTCGAGATGGCGCGTATGGTTAGTTCGTTGTTGTCATTCTGAGGAGCGAAGCGACGA
>QHUV01000027.1 GCA_003222065.1 Gemmatimonadota bacterium
TTTCATCTGCGTGATCTGCAACATGCGCGGTGTCACGCGGTGCCGCGCTTGCCAAGCCAAACAGCCGGGAGCGAAAGGAGCGGGGTGACGCCGTGACGGCGGACCTCCGCGCGCTCGGCCTCGCCGTTGGGCATGCGACGGACAACGATGGCGCCACCGGCGTCACGGTCGTGCGGGGAATCGACGCGCCGTTGCGGGCGGGCGCGTCCGTGTTCGGCCGAGCCGCCGGAACACGGGAGCTGCACACGTTGGCTGTCGATCATCTCGTCGAGCGCGTCGACGCCGTGATGCTCACCGGCGGATCGGCCTACGGCCTCGATGCCGCCGCCGGTGTGATGCGATGGATGGAGGAACGCGGGCGCGGCTTCACGGTGCCTGGAGGGGTAGTGCCGATCGTACCGGCCGCCGTGATCTTCGATCTTGCTCCGCTCGGGCGATTCGACGCCCGTCCGACAGCGACGATGGCGTACGAGGCATGCGACGGGGCCGTGCCTAACGACATCGCCGAGGGCTCGGTGGGCGCCGGCGCCGGGGCCACGGTTGGCAAGATTGCCGGGCCGTCGCGGGCCATGAAGGGAGGTTTCGGCTGTGCCGTCGAGAGCATCGGCGACTGGCGCGTCGCGGCGATGGCGGTTGTCAACGCGCTCGGCGACGTGCGCGATGCGGCCGGCCGCATCATCGCCGGCGCCCGGGCCGAGGACGATGCGCCGCGCGCGCGCCGATTCGTCGATGCCTCGCGGCAGCTCGCCACGGTCAGCGCCGGCGAGCGACGGCTGGCGAACCGCCTCGGCGCCGCCGCGGCCACGAACACGACGCTGTGCGTCGTCGCGACCGATGCGCCGTTAGGCAGGGTGGAGCTCACCCAGCTTGCCCGCGCCGCCGGCGCGGCGCTGTTTCGCCGCATCACGCCGACGGGGACGAGCGTCGACGGCGACGTCGTGTTCGCGCTCGGTCCCGCGACGCCGCCCAAGCCGTTAGGCAACGCGGCGATGTCGATCGAGACGCTCGCCGTCGCCGCGCTGGAAGGTGCGATCGAGCGCGCGGTACGGACGGCGCGCGGCCGCGACGGCGTGCCGGGACTGGCCGACTGAGGCGCCGATTTCGGAATCGATGGGCATCAAGGTCACCGTTGATCGCGAGTCAGTGGAGGTGTCCACGGTCGCCGGCGCCGTCGTCGTCGCCGCCGTGGCGCCGATGCTCGCCGAGCCGCACGTGTCGAGCGGGCAGGTGTCGCAGCAGTTGGCGGGACACGTCGTGTCGATCGTCGAGGATCAAGGCGATTGGCAACTCGTTCGTGGACGCGACGACTACGAGGGGTGGATGCACCGTGGCTATCTCGACCGAAGCACGCCAGCGGGCGAAGGTGGATCGGACCGTGTCTCGTTAGGCTGCATCGTCCGATCCGATGGCGGCGCTCGCCGGGCACTGCCCTTACGCGCGCGGCTCGCTCCCGGCGACCGGCTCGAGTCCGGTGAGATCCTTCGTGACGCCGATCTGCGCGACCGCTTTCCGACGACGGCCGACGCGATTGGACGCACCGCCGTCGATCGGTTCGTCGGCACGAGCTACCAGTGGGGCGGCATCACGCCGTGGGGCGCGGACTGCTCGGGTCTCGTGCAGAGCGTCTTTGCGCTGCATGGCGTGTCGCTGCCCCGCGACGCCTGGCAGCAAGCACGCGCTGGGGATGACGCGGGCCGCGACATACTCGCGGCTCGCGCCGCCGACCTGCTGTTCTTCTCCGACCGGCCCGACGCGCACGTCACGCACGTCGCCATCGCCCTCGGCGACTGGCGCGTCGTGCACCTTGCGCTTGGCCGCGGCGGTTATGCCGTGGAGCGGCTCGATGACGAGGGCGAGTATGTGAAGAAGCTGAAGTCGCGTTTTCTGTTTGCCCGGACCGTACTCTGAGTCGATCTGAGCAGCGGCGGCGTCAGCTCATCATCGTCTGCGGCGCGACCTTGAGCGGCGTGCGCACCTGAACGGGCACGTCCGCGGTGTGATTGGTGTCGAGGCCGATCGCCATCACGTAGCCGCCGGCGACATCCATCGGCAAATCGATCTGCGCGATAAGCGGCAGATCCATCTCCGAGACGCCCGGCGGCGGCGCGCCGACGTTGAGCTCTCCTGTACTGGTCCACAGCTCGCTGCCATTGGGGTTGATCCAGCGCAGCGACACCGTATGTGTGCCGACATCGATCTGTGAGCCCTTGAGATGGACGACGAGATGCGCGCGCGGGTGCACGGCGGGAAGCGTCGCTACCTGAAGCGCGTCGAATACGCCGAGGATGTTGAGCTTCCCTTCCTGTGAAAGGTTCGCTGCGTCGGCGAAGAGCGCGAAGGAGACTTGCATCACCCCAACATAGACGGCCATCACACGTGAGTCTACTTTTCGCGGATGGCTTCTCCGCTTCGCGGGACGAGGACGCAGACGCCGGCCGACGATGCGCGCCTGACGCGGAGCGAAAACGACGCACCGCGCGCGCGCACGCGGCCGGGTTTTGGGCTCACCGATGTGTCGTTGCTGCTCATGGCCCTCATTTGGGGGGTCAATTACACATCGGTAAAGTACGCCACGAGCGTGATCGAGCCGCTCGCGTTCAATGGTGTACGTGTGACGCTCGCCGCAATTTCACTTGTCCTCATCGCGCAGGTCGCAACGCGCGTGTTCACGATCGAGCCCGAGGGCTGGCCGGGCGCGCGGGACGCGATCGCGCTGGTGCTGCTCGGCATGCTCGGGAACGGAGTTTATCAAATTCTCTTCGTCGAGGGGATCGCCCGGACGCGCGCCGGTGACGCGGCGCTCCTCATCTCGGCGGCGCCGGCCTTCATCGCGATCATTGGCCGCCTTCGCGGCACGGAGCAGGTGTCGGCGCGGGGCGTTGTCGGCATTGCGCTCTCGATTCTCGGAATGGGCTTTGTCGTGATCGGGACGACGAATGCAAACGGGGACCAACGCGCGACGCTGCTTGGCGATTCATTATTGCTCATCAGCTCACTCTGCTGGTCGATCTACACCGTGTATCTGCAGCCGTACACCCATCGCACCGGCGGCATTCACCTGTCGGCACTGACGATGGTGGGCGGCATGGTGCCGCTCCTCGCCGTGGCGGCTCCCGCCATGCTGGCGACGGACTGGACACACGTGCCGACCCTCGCCTGGGGAAGCCTCGCGTACAGCGGGTTCTTCGCGCTGGTTATCGCGTACCTGTTCTGGTACGCCGGCGTTCGCGTGCTGGGGCCGACACGCACGGCGATGTACGCCAATCTGCAACCCATCTTCGCCGTCGCCGTCGCTTCGCTCGTCCTGGGTGAGGTGATCACCGGGTGGCAGGTCGCGGGTGCGATCTCGATCATCACCGGCCTGGTGCTGACGCGCTCGTGACCACGCGTCTCGTCTTGTTCGATATTGACGGTACGCTGCTCTGGACCGACGGCGCCGGACGCCGGGCGATTCATCGTGCGCTCATCGAGGTTTTCGGGGCGACCGGTCCGGCCGATCACCGATTCGACGGAAAGACTGATCCGCAAATCGTCCGCGAGTTGATGCGCGACGTCGGTCACGACGACGCGCACATCGACGCGCGACTCCAAGGGTTGTTTATTCGCTACGTCCAGTGCTTGCGTGAGGAGCTGCGCGACCCGGCTCACCCCTCGAAACCGCTTCCGGGAGTTACGGATCTTCTGGACGCGCTTTCTCGTCGCTCCGACGTGACGCTCGGCCTCCTCACCGGCAACCTCGTCGACGGCGCGCGCGCTAAGCTCGAGGCCGTAGGCATCGACCCCGATATCTTCGTCGTCGGCGCGTATGGATCGGACCATGAGCTGCGCCCCGAGTTGCCGGCCATCGCGCAACGCCGGGCGCGCGCGCGCCTCGGCGTAGATATCGCCGGGCCTGACATCGTCGTGATCGGGGACACGCCGGCGGACCTGCAATGCGGGCGTGACATCGGCGTCCGCGCGATCGGCGTCGCCACGGGACGGTACACGACCGACGACCTTGCCGCGCAAGGCGCGGTCGCGGTGTTCGCTGATCTCAGCGACACGGACGCCGTGGTGCGGGCGATTTTCGACGACCGATGATCGAGCTCGAGCTGAAGGCGGTCGTCCCCGATCTTGCGGTCGTGCGTCGGCGAGTCGAGGAGGCGGGTGCGCGACGCACCTTCGCTGGCCGGCTCGAGGATCGTCGGTACGATCGCCGGGACGGCAGCCTCGCCAAGCGCGATCACGTGCTGCGCATTCGGATTTACCGCGACGATGACGGAGCGGCGCGAGCGGCCTCCGTGGATTGGAAAGGTGCGTCGTCGCTCAACGGCCAGTACAAGCAGCGCGAAGAGCTCAGCTCGGACATCGCGGGCGATCCCGAGAGCTTCGCGCAGATCCTCGAGGAGCTGGGATTCGTCGTCACGATGCAGATCGACCGGGACATCTGGCAGTACGATCTTCAGAGCGCGGTCGTGCGCTTCGAGCGATATCCCCGCATGGACGATCTGGTCGAGGTCGAGGGATCGCCACAGGGAATCGAGCGGGCGATTCTCGCCCTCGGGTTGCCGCGTGACTCGTTCACCGCCGAGCGTCTGCCGGAATTCGTGCGACGCTTCGAGGCGCGCACCGGGCAGCCCGCCGCCTTGAGCGACGGCGCGCTGAGCGGCGCGGTACGTTACGACGTCAGCAACGCGTGATCGAGCGGACACATGTCAGAGGCGATCCCTCCCTTCGACGAACTGCCCGAGTTGACGCTGTCGCTCCGGAGCTTCGGATCGCACCGCCGGATGCCTAACGATGATCCGGCGCTGCAGGAAGAACAGCGGCGGTTCTTCGCGCCACTGCTCGACGCCCGGCGGACGGCCTCGCTTGCCCTGACCCCGCCGCAAGCCGTCGTGGCGTTCGATGCTCGACGCCTAACGGCATTGGTCGATGCGACCATTCGCGCCTTCGCCGCCGACCGTTTTGCGGCCCGCGCGCCGGCGCGCCGCGCCTTCGAGTCCGAGTTGTCGGAGATCATCGATCCGCTGCGACAGGCGCTGCAGGTATTGGGTGGACTTGCCGCGACGATCACCGCGCGCGTCGAGTCGCCGGAACAGTACGAGCGGTGGACGCTCTGGCTGGCGCAGCTGCGCGTCGTCTTTCACGTCGCTGACTCCAGCTGGCAGCCACTGTGCGAGACGCTCGCCGCCGCGGCGCGGGCGCCGGCCAAGGCTGGTTGGCGGCGCGGCACTCGTGGACCGGAGCGCCGATGATAATCGGTCTGGGCGTCGATATCGTCGAAATCGACCGCATGCGTCGGATGCTGGTAAACGGCGAACGGTTGATCAAGCGCGTCTTCACTGATGGCGAGGCGCGCTATGCCCTCGCTCACGTCGAGCCGGCGCTGCACTTCGCGGCCCGCGTCGCCGCGAAAGAAGCGACGTACAAAGCGCTCTCCGGGAATCACCTCGCGCGCGCGGTTGGCTGGCGAGAGATCGAAGTGTGCTTGCGTGACGACGGCGCGCCGTATCTGGTCCTGCACGGGCGCGCTGAAAAGCGAGCGACGGAGCTGGGTGTCGTGCAGGCGCTTGTGTCGCTGACCCATAGCAAGGCCGCTGCGGTCGCCATGGTCGTGCTGGAGCGATGAGCTAACCTCCACGGCCTACTGCGACTCGGTCAATCCCGATACATTCTATCGGCAATGACTCGCGCTGCCGTGCTGATCCAGCGGATTCGCCTTCTCGCCATCGTTGCCACGCTCGCCTGCGCCTTCTCGCCTGTGGCGGCGCAAGAGCATCCCGTCAAGCGCGTGGCGAACATCGTTACCGTCGCTCTCGAGGAATACGCCAAGGGCATCGACGATCGCGGACGCCTCATCTCGGCGCAGGAGTACCAGGAGGCGGTCGACTTTCTGGCGGACGCACGTCGCGCGGCGGAGCGATTGCCGGGGCAGCGAGGCGGCACCGCTCGAGAGTTGTTGGATTCCATCGTTGTCGCGGTCGGTGCAAAGCGCCCTCCGGGCGCACTTGTCGAATTGAGTCAGCGCTTCGCGGACGCACTCGGCAGTGAGGCCGCGCTCGAGTTGCCGAAGGGTCCGATCGACATCGCGGCCGGGCGAGCGATCTATGAAAAAAGTTGTGCGTCCTGTCATGGACCGCAGGCTCTCGGTGACGGTGCCGCGGCGGCGTCGCTCAATCCCAAACCGCCCGCGATCGGCAGCACCGAGGAGATGCGCAACCGAAGTCCCGCTCTGCTTTTTCGGGTCATGTCCGTCGGTATCGCCGGCACGCCGATGGCGGGATTCGCCGCTCAGCTCAAGCCGGACGAGCGCTGGAACGTCGTCTCATATCTTACTTCTCTGCGCGCGAGCGACGCGTCGGTCGCGGAAGGGGAAGGGATCTTCGCGCAACGATGCGCACAATGCCACGGCGTGCTCGGTTCCGGGGACGCGACGCTGGCGCGCGCGTTGAGCCGCTTGCCGCCGGAGATCGGCTCGTTCGGTTGGCAGGCGGAGCGATCCGACGCACAGCTTGCCTCGGTCGTGCGCGACGGTATGCCCGGCACTCCAATGCCTCCCTCGCGTGATCTGTCGCCGGCGCAACTGCAGAGCGTCGTCGCGTACCTTCGTACACTGCCGATGCGTGAGCGCACGAACGGTGCGATCGCGGCCGGAGGGCGAGACTCCAGCAGCGACGCGGCGGCCTCACACGCTCTCTCGCTACTCGAGCAGTCGCTGACGGCCGCGCGCAGTGGGCGAGTGGCTGATGCTTCGGACCGGGCCTTCGACGCGTATCTCGCCTTCGAGCCGATCGAGACGCCGGCCCGTGCGCGCGATCCGGGCGTCGTGTCGTCGATGGAGAAACTCTTCGCGGACTTCAAAGCCTCCGTTCGGGGCAATGACATCCGCGGCGCGGAGCGGGCACGTGACGCCATCGAAGCGACGATGCCGAAGGTCGTGGGTCTCAGGCAACGCACGGGGACTGCGTACGACGCGTTCATTCAGTCTTTTCTCATCATACTTCGCGAGGGCTTCGAGGCGATTCTCGTCATCGGCGCCGTCGTGGCCTTTCTGCTCAAGACGGGCCATCGCGAGCGGCTGCGCGACATCTGGACGGGTGTCGCGCTCGGTCTCGTCGCGAGCGCGGTGACTGCGGTCGTGCTCAAGACGTTGCTCGGCGCCATGCCGGCGAGCCGCGAGATCATCGAGGGCGTAACGCTGCTCGCCGCCGTCGCGGTGCTGTTCTCAGTGAGCTATTGGCTCATTTCGCGCGTCGAAGCCGCGAAGTGGCAGCAATTCATTCGCGAGAAGGTCAGTACCGCACTCGAGCACGGCGGCGGCAAGGCGCTCGCGTTCGTTGCGTTTCTCGCCGTATATCGCGAGGGCGCGGAAACGGCGCTTTTCTATCAAGCCCTTTTCGACGAGGGTCCGCACGTTGCACTGCCGATCTCGCTCGGCATCCTGTTCGGCTTCGCCGCGCTCGTCGTGATCTTCACGTTGTTCTATCGTTACGGCGTGCGCATTCCGTTGCGGCCGTTCTTCAGCGTCACGAGCGTGCTGCTGTACTACATGGCGTTCGTGTTCATGGGGAAGGGCGTGCGCGAACTGCAGGAGGGGAACGCGATGCCGATTACGCTGATCCCCGGCTTTCCGCATGTCGAAGCGTTAGGCTTGTATCCGACGTGGCAAACCGTTCTCGCACAATTGCTGCTCTTGGCGTTGTTCGTGTTTGCGCTGGCGAAAACGTTCTGGCCGAAGCGATCCGTTACGTTGCCGACGATGCCGGATGCGAAGCCGGCGTTGGACATCGCTCGCGAGCTCGCCGCGCTGCGCGACGATAATGAGCGTCTTCGAGCGCGTCTTTCAGCGCTCGAGGACGCGGTGGCGCAAGAAACGGAGTAGTCAGCCGTCAGCCGACTCGATCTTTTCGTGCCTTTTAGCTCAGTGCTGGTCACTCGCCGCTGACTTCTCGCCGCTGGGCTGGGGGTCGACGTCGCGATTCTTATCCGCCACAGCGAACCGGTTCGCCGTCTTACAGCATCAGGCAGCCGCCGACGCGGCGTAGATCCCCGGCCGCTCTGGCGTAACATCCCAGCGCCACCACATCCACGCGAATCCGCCGAGCACGAAGACGATTGCGATGAGCTGTGCCGTCGACAGGCCGCCGGCGAAGAGAAAGCGGTCGTCCTTCGCCCGAAGGAACTCGACGAGAAAACGCTCGATTCCCGCGAGCACGCAGTAGACCCCGAACAGCCAACCTTGGGCGTGCTTGTGATCACGCAAACGCCAGAGAATGCCGAACATGATCAGCCCAAGCGCGACTTCGATGAGTTGCGTCGGGTACACGGCGACGACTGTGTTCGGATTCATGCCGGCGGGGAACTGCACACCAAACTCGTGGCTCATGAATCCCACCGTCGACGGGGGCGCCCCATTCGGAAACTCGACGGAGAGAAATCCACCTGGCCACGGCTTACCGTAATCGTCGCCAACGGCCCAACAGCCGGTGCGTCCGATGGCATATGCCGCCGCGACGGCCGGCGCGCCGACGTCGAAGATTCGCAACATTGGAATTTTCTTCTTCCAGATCACCAGCATCACGGCGAGCGTTCCGCCGATCAATCCGC
>QHUV01000028.1 GCA_003222065.1 Gemmatimonadota bacterium
GCAGTCAGTTTAATAGGCGCGCGGCGCAGGAGCGAGCGCATAGCGCGAGCGACATCAAATAGCTCGTCGCGAGCGCCAGCGAGCGACTCTAATCGGCGAGCCCGGGAATCGGAAGCGATGCGAACGCGTTGAGATCGAGCGGCGATCGCTCCCCATGCTCGAGATGAAAGAGCCCGGCACGCGCGATCATCGCCGCGTTGTCCGTCGCGAGGCGCGTGCTCGGCGCAAACACCCGCGCATCGAGCTGGCCGCAACGCTCAGCCATCGCGGCGACGAGGGCGCGATTGCCCGCGACACCGCCGCCGAGGACGACACGCCGACGCTTGAACTGCTGCACCGCTCGGGCAGTCTTCTCGACCAGCGTCTCGATCAGCGCGTCCTGAAACGCGCGGGCAATCGCTGCCCGCGTCAGTGTGGTAAGCGGCGTCGCCGATGTCACGTCGCGAGCGGCATGGAGCACAGCCGTCTTCAATCCGCTGAATGAGACATCGTAATAGTCCGCGTCGCCGGGACGCTGATCGCGTCGAAGCATCGGCCGCGCGAAGCGAAACGCTTTGGCGTCAGTCACAGCGCCGTTGGTACTCGCTTCCCGCTCGATGGCTGGACCGCCTGGATACGGTAGGCCTAGCAACTTCGCCACCTTGTCGAAGGCCTCACCGGCTGCGTCGTCGCGGGTGCGACCGAGAAGGCGGTAACGGCCCCACGCCTCGACATCGAGAAGTAACGTGTGTCCGCCGGAGACGAGAAGAGCGGTGAAGGGCGGCACCGCGTCTCGTTGCTCGAGGGCGGCCGCAAAAAGATGCCCCTCCATGTGATGTACGCCGATGATTGGCACACCGAGCGCATAGGCCAGCGCTTTCGCGAAGCTGACGCCGACGAGCAGCGCTCCGACGAGGCCCGGACCATTCGTGACGGCGATCGCCTCGATGTCTTGACGGCTGATCTGCGCGTCGCCGAGGGCGCGCTCGACGACTGGTACGAGCGCCGTGACATGCGCGCGCGATGCGATCTCGGGCACGACACCACCGAAGATCCGGTGTACGTCCTGAGAGAGAATGACGAGGGATCGAATCGTCGCGTCGTCGCCATGTCCGGCTAGGACCGCGGCTGACGTTTCGTCGCAGGAAGTCTCGACACCAAGAACTCGCATCGCGGCGTCAGAACTTCGCGCCGGTTGCGGCGCTTGCCGTCGTCGCCGCAGCAGGCACGAGATGCACCTTCACTTGCGAGGGTCGTACGCGCAATCCGAGTCGTGTCGTGTCGATGTCGACGAGGTGGGGTAGCGAATCCGTCGCGGGAATGGCGACGCGAGCAGTGACGACGTATGGCACGCCGAGCACGCGCTGTCGCGGTCCGCTCACCTCGACGCGTTCAGGATCCAGCCGCACGGCGACCGGGGGAGATGGATGCAGCGAATCGGCAACCACTTGGACGGCGGAATGGACCGGAACGACACGTGAGCTCGTCGACTCGAAGCGGAGCGTGACGCTGCGCGGCTCGACGCCGCGTACGATCGCATCGACGCCCGCCGGGAGCTCGACGTCAGAGGTCGACAGATCGACGACCACGGTGTCCGGCGAATTGGCGGCGATTTGCCGTTTGATGACGAGCGGGTGCGCGAAGAGCTTCAGGAGCTCCTGTGGCGTACCGACGATGAGTGCATGAATCGGCGGCGGCGGATCCTTGAGCACCAGCGAGCTGTCGAGCTGCGGAGCGAACTGCACTTCGACGAGGTCCTGGTTCGGCTCCTTCGCCGTGACGATGAACCAGAGGACGACGGCGAGCAAAAGAGCCGTGCCCTTGAGCGCCAGGCGCTGGGTGAATGCTTCGGCGAGCCCGCGGCGCCAGTTCGGGATGGGACGCGGGACCGCGCCGCCCTCGTTATGCGGAGTCGGCGAGCCGGCCATTGCCGTCGTCAGTAGGTTGCCTTCGCGGCCGCGGGCGCGCCGCTCGGCGTGCCTAACAACTCGTCGAACAACGCGCGATTGCCCGGCGAGTTCCAATCCGTCGCCGAGATCCACTTCTTGCGAATCGTACCGCCGCGATCGATGACGAAGCTCTCCGGGTATCCACACCACGTCGCCCAGACGTTGAGCAGGACGACCTGTCCGCGGTAGTCGGCCAGCGTGCGCGTCGCGCCGGACGCGAGATCCTTCGCCTTGAAGCTGGGTGCCGATGAGCCCACGCCGACGGGAAATAGATCATCCGCGAAGAGCTTGACCCCCGCGGCCAACCCGGTGGCGAGGATTGCCACAACGACGCCAACAACTGCCCATTGCTGCCTAACGGTCATCGACCCTTTCTCCACGAAGCGCGCTCAACGCACAACGCTCCACGCTACACGCTGACGGCGCACTGATCCCGTAGTACGCTAATCTCGCTCTGCGGATCCTTTGCCGAGAAGATGGCGTTTCCGGCGACGAAGGTGTCTGCTCCGGCCCGCCAACAATCCCCGATCGTATCGCGTGCGATGCCCCCGTCAACCTCGAGCGTGGCGCGACTCCCCCCTTCGGCAAGGATGCGACGCGCGCGACGAATCTTGTCGAGCGAATGGGGGATGAATTCCTGGCCACCAAAGCCGGGATTGACGGTCATCACGAGCAGCAAGTCCAGATCGGCGAGCACCTCAACGATACCCGTCAAGGGCGTGGAAGGGTTCAACGCCACGCCGGCGCGGCAGCCCACCTCGCGGATGTGGACGAGCTGTCGCTGAAGATGGGGCGATACCTCTTGATGGATGGTAATGCCGCTGGCGCCAGCTGCCGCGAAATCATCGAAGTATCGCTCGGGCTGCACGATCATCAGGTGACAGTCGAGGGGCAGATCGGTGAGCTTGCGAACCGTCTCGATGACCTTCGCGCCGAATGTAATGTTCGGAACGAATTGACCATCCATGACGTCGACGTGAATCCAGTCGGCGCCACCAGCCTCGCACATCGCGATCTCGTCCGCCAGACGCGCGAAGTCCGCCGAAAGTATGCTCGGCGCGATGCGGGGGGCGTGATTGCTCGTCATGGTCCTTACTCGCTGCCGACACGCAGCGTGATCTTCGATCCTGCCGTGACCTGCGCTCCGGCCGCCGGTGATTGAGACGTGACGAGCGCCGATCCGTCGGGGTTGCCGCCGTTAGGCGACGTCACGTCGCCGACGCCGAGGCCGAGCTGCTGCAACAGCTGGCGGGCCTGGGCGAAGCTTCGGCCGACGACGTCGGGCACCTGGATCGTTACCGGGCCGCCGCTCAGCACGAGCCCAACCGGACCGGGAATCGGCGTCTCCGTTCCTGGGCGTGGACGGCTATCCACCACCTCGCCACGCGCGGTTTGGCTTGGCTGCTCGGTGACGTCACCGACGTCGAAACCTGCTTGATCGAGCACGCGCTCGGCGTCCGGTCGCGCCATGCCGACGACGTTCGGGACGACGCCCATCCGCTGCCCGCCGCTCACGGCGAGCGTCACCTTCGAGCCGGCGGCGTCCTTGCTGCCGGCGGGCGGATTCTGGTCGAGGACCGTTCCCTTCGGTGCCGTCGCGTGGAAGCGCGTCTCGCCTTGTTCCGACTGGAACCCCGATTGAGCCAGCCGCTGTTGCGCCGTCTGCAGGTCGAGGCCGATCACGTTAGGCACCTTGAGATCTTGGCTGATGACGCCGGACGGGAAGAACACGAAGGCCGCGACCATGTAGGCGAGGAGGAATCCGCCGACGATCGCGATCAGATAGGGAATAAGGCGGCGAATGGCGCCGCGCCAATTCACTGCTCCGTCCTCCGCAAGCGGGCAGCAAACGCGCCATCGATGCCATGGCGCTGCGGCAGAACGCGCAGGCGACCGGCATCC
>QHUV01000380.1 GCA_003222065.1 Gemmatimonadota bacterium
TCAGCTGCACAAGACGACGCTCGACATGTCGGTGTTGCCCGCGATCGTCTTCGATCCCGTGCCTCCCGGCGAGAAGCTGCCGCCAAAGGCCAAGGCGGCAATCGTGCGTAGTCGACTGGCAGTGATGAGTCGACCCGGAAGCATCGAGGAGCTGGCCTATGCGCCAGTCACACAGCTCTCGCAACTGGTGCACGCGCGGAGAGTGAGGTCGTCCGAGTTGACGGACATGTATCTCGCGCGGCTCAAGCGGCTCGATCCGCAGCTTCACTGCGTCATCACGTTCACTGAAGAGCGCGCGCGTGCACAGGCGAAGGCCGCGGACGAAGAGATCGCCCGTGGGAAGTACCGTGGTCCGCTACACGGCTTGCCGTGGGGAGCCAAGGACCTGCTCGCCGTAAAAGGATATCCGACGACCTGGGGGGCGGGGTTGTACAAGGACCAGACCTTTGAGTACGACGCCACCGTCGTTAGGCGGCTGGATGACGCCGGTGCCGTTTTGATCGCCAAGCTCACACTTGGCGCGCTCGCTCAGGGCGACCGCTGGTACGCGGAGCGGACTCGAAATCCCTGGAATCCGGAGACAGGCTCGAGTGGATCGTCGGCGGGACCCGCGTCGGCGACCGCGGCCGGATGCGTGGCATTCTCCATCGGCTCCGAGACCAACGGCTCGATCACGTCACCGTCACGAACGTGCGGCCTAAGTGGCTTTCGCCCCACGTTCGGACGCGTGCCGCGGACTGGCGCGATGGCGTTGTCTTGGACAATGGACAAGCTCGGTCCGATCTGTCGCAGCGCGGAGGACTGCGCGCTCGTGTTCGATGCGATCCAAGGACCGGACGGCATCGACTATTCGGTGAAGAGCTATCCCTTCAACTGGAACGCCACCGTCAAGCTCTCGCAATTCCGCATTGCGTACATCAAGTCGCACTTCGAGGGGACCCGACCGGATGGCACGCCATTCCGCAATGATGAAGCGCCGAACGTCCTGAAGGTGCTCGAGTCGTTAGGCGCGAAGTTGACGGAAATCGACGAGCCGACGCCAACATCCGGCTTCCTGGCGCAACTGACGCTCAACGCCGAGTGCGGTGCCGCATTTCAGGGTGACACGCTCAACGGCAAGATCAAGGAGCTGGAACCGTACAGCACGTGGCCGAACACGTTTCGCACGGCGCAATTTCTCCCCGCCGCGGACTACGTAAACGCTCAACGAATGCGCACGAAGCTCTGCAAGCAGTGGTGGGACCTGTTCAGGGAACACGACGTGATTCTCACACCTCGAGAGAACACATCAGTCACGAACATCACTGGCACGCCGTCGATCGTCGTGCCGACGGGATTCGCGATACCGCAAAACAACGGTCGGGGGGGCGGGCCAGGGCGTGGCGGCCCGCCGGGCGTCGCGCGAGCCGATAGCGCGCGAGCTGATAGCGCGCGAGCCGACAGCGGCCGAGCGGCACCGCCTCCGCCGCCGCCGCCATCAACGATTCCTCTGCCGACGTGGATCTATCTCATGGGTCCGATCTACCAGGATGAGAAGATTCTCGCCGCTGCACATGCGTTCCAGAGCGCCACGAACTTTCACCTGAAGCGGCCTCCGGCCTTTGTATGACCGTCTAGGGACGCCGACTCGACATTCGGCGGCGACTCGCTGATGCGGTACGACGATTGCCTATCGACATAACGCGGCGGTGATGAGGGGAGCGAGGGTTCCCCGGCCGCTGGTCGGGAGTGCCCCTCGATAGAAGAAGGCTTTCTATCGAGGGGCAACTTGCATCCGGTCGTGCGTCCCGCACATGACGAATGCGGCGCGCGCATGCTCGACATGCGCCGGCGTCATCACAGGCGCCGGTCGAGCGACACCACTGTCCGCGCCTGGGAATGGCTGTTCGAATCCGGACAGTGTGCTCGTTTTCTTACAAAAGTCAGACAGCACACGTGCAACGCTCCGCGTGGTCCCACTGTCAAATTGTGTCAGCGCGGCATGAATGAGCCATCGGCACGCGAAACCTGTGACGCCTCGTCACGGTAATGATCGTTTGACGATTGCTCGATCGCCGAACGCACGCTGACGTTCTCGACCTGCAGGAGCTCGATGTCCCTTTCAGGCGCGACTGGCCGACGATTTCGCCCGGAACGCAAGGCGTCGCGTCCGACTCCTTCGCTAGGAAGCGTCGCGGCCAATGCTGCGATAGCAGATGGGCTGGCAAAGACGGGCGAGTACTCGATCTTCGGTCTCACGCGCGCCGGCGAGCCGCCGGTAAGTCGCGAGCGACGGGCGAGCTTCGCGCTCATCCTTTTCGCGATCGCCACCGTCGTCGCCGTGCTCTACTCGCTCGAGCGATACTCTTATCGTCGCTTGCTCGGTCAAGAGGTATCGCTGGGACAACTCGTCCCGTCCGAGCTCGTGTTCACGTATCTGTGGGCGCTGCTTACCCCGCTCGTGATGTGGATGGGACGTCGCTTCCCCGTCTGGGCGGCGCTTCACGCCGGCGAGGGTCGACACGCCCTGCGCAACTGGATCGCGCAGCTGATCGCCGTGGTGTCGTTCGTCGTTCTTCATGTCGCGATGTTCACGGTCGCGTCGCTGCTCCTCGCCGGTGGCGCGACGGCGATTCCGGCAACGCGCCTGTTCACGGGCTACCTCGCGTCCTGGTTCACGCTCGACGCGATCGTGTACTGTATGCTCCTCGCCGTATACCACGCGCTCGTCTATTACCGGGTGTCGCAGGACCGGGCACTGCGTGCCTCACAGCTCGAGGCGAAACTCGCGCAGGCGCAGTTGCAGGTCCTGCGCATGCAGCTGCAGCCCCATTTTCTCTTCAACACGCTGCACACGATCTCGGCGCTCATGCATAAAGACGTGAAGCGCGCCGATTCGATGATCGCCGCGCTGAGCGACTTGCTGCGCATGTCCCTGCGGAGCGTCGGTGTGCAGGAAGTGGAGCTGCGTGAGGAAATTGATTTTCTCCAGCGCTATCTCGAGATCATGAGCCTTCGGTTTGGTGATCGCCTAACGATAGCACTGGATATCGATGAGCAAGTGCTCGATGCACGTGTGCCGACTCTGGTACTGCAGCCCCTGGTGGAGAATGCGCTCCGTCATGGCTTTGGCGACGGCATGCGCGCGGGGCAGGTCCGGGTCACCGTCGCGCCCGACGGCGACATGCTGCGCTGCGAAGTGGTCGACAATGGACGTGGCTTCCCGGTCAGTGGCGGCGCAGGGGAGGGCGTCGGCATCAGCAACACACGGGCGCGGCTTCGACACTTGTATGGCGAACGATTCTCGCTCGAGCTCATGGCGAATCCGGGCGGCGGCGCCCGCGTATCGCTCGCGATTCCCTATCATTCCCTCGAACGGACGGCGGCCGATTGATTACCGATCCTAACAAGATTCGCGTCGCTATCGTCGACGACGAAGAGCTCGCACGTGAGCGCATGCGCGCACTGCTCTCCGAGCACAGCGACATCGAGGTCGTTGCCGAATGCGCGGACGGCGCGGAAGCGCTACGCGCCATCGATGACAAGAATCCCGATCTGGTGTTCCTCGACGTCCAGATGCCCGAGGTCGACGGCTTCGACGTCATCGAAGCGCTCGAACGCGGCGATCCGGAGGCACCACCGCGCAACGGTGCGAAGGCGCCGGCGATCGTGTTCGTCACCGCGCATGATGACCATGCACTCAAGGCCTTCGAGATCCACGCACTCGACTTTCTGCTCAAGCCGTTCGACGAGGCGCGATTTGAGAAGACGTTGTCGCGGGCTCGTCGACATGTCCGCCAGGCACGCGAGACCGTCGACGAAAGCATGAAGAACATGGAGGCGCGGCTCGATCCGAACACGTTCGTCCGCATTCACCGGTCGGCCATCGTGAACATCGACCGCGTGAAAGAGCTCGAGCCGTGGTTCCATGGGGAATACATCGTCATCATGCGCGATGGAACGCGACTGACCGCGAGCCGCGTATATTCGGACAGACTGAGTGCTTTGATCGAGTAGGAGCTAGGCGCTCGGGGCGCGCCGTTCCTTGCCGAGCTCCGCGCGAAGGGCTTGCTCGAGGGTGGGATGAGTAAACTCAAATCCCTCCTGAATCAGGCGCAGAGGCCGAATGCGCTGACTCGCGAGCACCGTCGAGCGACCCATTTCGCCCAGGAGCAAGCCGATTGCCGCCGCCGGCACGCGGGCGACCGCCGGACGTCCTAGCACGCGCGCCAAGGTCGTCGCGAACTCGGCGTTAGGCACGGGGTTCGGGGCGACGAGATTCACCGCCCCAGCCGTCGCCTCACTCGCCAAGAGAAAGCGAACCGCCGCTACCCAATCGCCGAGGCCGATCCAGCTCATCCACTGTTGGCCGGATCCGATGCGTCCGCCGAGGCCGAGCTTGAAGGGAAGGAGCATTTTCGCCAGCGCACCACCGCCGGGGCTGAGCACAACGCCGGTGCGCAACAGCACGACGCGAATGCCCGCTTGACGCGCGGGCTCTGTCGCGCTCTCCCAATCGATAGCCGTAGTTGCGAGAAAGTCGGATCCGAGTGTGCTCGACTCGTCGAGCTCCTCTTCCCCACGATCGCCATAAATCCCGATAGCGGATCCGCTTAGAAGTAGACGCGGGGGCCGCTTCAGTTGGGCGATTGTGCGGGCAAGGAGCGAGGTGCCCAAAATCCGGCTCTCGCGAATCGCCTGCTTTCGCTTCGATGTCCATGGCCGGCTAATCGGTTCGCCGGCAAGGTTCACGACCGCGTCGACTCCTTCCAGCGCCGAGCCGTCGAGCATACCCAACGGCGGTAGCCAGGCAATGTCCGGACTGGCCGCGTGCTGGGTGCGTCGCACGCGCTGGACGGCGAAGCCGCTGGACTGAAGTTGAGCAGCGAGGGCCGAGCCGAGGAAGCCTGACGCGCCGGTGATCGCGACGCGGTTGGGCGGATAGTCTGGCGGCCGAGTCCCCGGAGTTCGCCGAGGGGCGGAGACCACTGCGTCGTGAGACCCCAAGTGTCGTCCACGTCCGCCGTCAGAAACGGCGAGAAGCCTATCGTCATCGCAACCTCATAGCTACAGTATCGGGAGCAAGTCGCTGATTCATTAGAACGACTCGCGACCGCCTGGTCCTTTCACCGCCACGTAGGTGAAAGCGACATCGCGGTATCAGGTTTCCGAGTATCGGCCGGGAGATTCCGTCCGCTAGTGCCCACCCCATAGGCGCACCATATAACGATGGCGACGATCCTATACGTCGACGACGATCCGACGATCGGTCTGCTGCTTGAAGACACGCTCCTGCGAGCGGGTCATCTCGCGATTGGCGCACGGAGTGTTCCTCAGGCCCTGCAAACGCTCGCACACGGCGAAATCGAGCTGATCATCTCCGATTTCAAGATGCCGGGGATGACGGGGCTGGAGTTCCTCAATCTGCTACGCGAGGAAGCGTACGACATCCCGCTGATCATGGTCACAGGTTATGCCTCGATCGAACATGCCGTGCAGGCGATCAAAGCCGGCGCGTCCGATTACATCACGAAGCCCGTGCGACCGGAGCAGCTCGAGCATGCCGTGACGAAAGCGTTGCACGTGGCGCGACTCCGCAAGGAGAACGACGTTCTGCGGCACGAGGTGATGGCGCTGCGCAACGAGCGCCAGATCATCGGTGAAAGCAGCGTAATGCGCCGTCTCCTCCAAACGCTGGCGACCGCCGCGCCGACCCGCGCGACCGTTCTGCTTCAAGGCGAATCCGGTACAGGGAAGGAACTCGTCGCGCGTGCCCTCCATGACCAGAGCGAGCGCGCGGACGGGCCATTCATCAAGCTGAATTGTGCTGCA
>QHUV01000381.1 GCA_003222065.1 Gemmatimonadota bacterium
ATCAAGGTCGACGTCCGGATAATCGCGACGACGAACCGAGATCTCGCGGCCGAAGCCGAGGCCGGTCGATTTCGGCGCGATTTGTTCTTCCGACTCAGCGTCATACCGATCGAAATCCCGCCGCTGCGCGAGCGAGGCGAGGACATTCCATTGCTTGCCTACCGCTTTGCCGCCAGCGCGGCGAACGACACCAAGAAGGAGCTCGCGGGGATCAGTCCCGATGCACTCGCGCTCCTCCAGCGACACGATTGGCCTGGGAACGTGCGAGAGCTACAGCACGCAATCGAGCGCGCGGTGATCCTGGCCAGCGGGCCGATGCTTCTGCCCGTGCATTTCGACGGGCAGCGGTTTGGCCTCACACAACTCGGCAGCAG
>QHUV01000382.1 GCA_003222065.1 Gemmatimonadota bacterium
CAATGGATTTTCGTCGGAAGCGCATCGCGTCGTCCTGAGCTCCTTCGATTTGAATGAAGCCGAGTCTCAGCTAATCGCCCGCGCGCTCGAGGTGACCGACGGGAACCGCACGCGCGCCGCCGAGCTACTCGGCCTCAGTGTGCGAACGCTGCGCAACAAGCTCAACGCTCCTTCGCACGCCTGAGACTGGTCAGCCAGGCACATACTGCCCGGCAGGAAATGCCGAGCGGAAAGTTATGCCTAGCGATGCCGCGCATCTTCCATTTCGGGCGCGGAGGCGAATCGGCTTGCCGATGCGAACCATCAAGTCTAGACACCACAAGAATTTGAGCTAGCGCGCCGAGCTTAAAAACGCTCGAGATCGCATGGCGATTTTTGCCGATCGGTGGGTGGAGCGCGGCTTGCCTTTACTGCTGCGGACGGTTCGAGATGGGCGACGCCCCGCTGCCTCCCTCCCGCTCATGAGGATGTCATGTTGTATCCCGCCACGCAGGTCGCTACGGGTGC
>QHUV01000383.1 GCA_003222065.1 Gemmatimonadota bacterium
ATCCCGCCAATCACCGCGTCTTCGACGACACACGCGCCACGTTCGCCCTCGATGACGCGAAGTCCTATTTCGCGGCGAGCGGCCGGCGCTTCGACCTCATACTCTCCGAGCCCTCGAATCCCTGGGTGAGCGGCGTCTCCGGACTCTTCACGACCGAGTTTTATCGCCGCGTGCGCACGCATCTCACGGAGCGCGGCGTGTTCGGGCAATGGCTTCACCTGTACGAGCTCGATGACGCCCTCGCCACGATGGTGCTCGCCGCGCTCGATCAGAACTTTCCGTCGTACGAGATCTTTTTCACGTCCAACGCCGACATTCTCATCGTCGCCAGCAATGCCGCCGTGCTGCCCGCGCCAGACTGGCGCGTGGTGGACTTTCCGGGCCTAACCGAAGATCTGCGACGCACCATTCCGCTCACCCCCGAGGCGCTCGAGGCGACCCGGCTCGCGGGGCGCCAGCTATTGCATCCGTATCTGGCGACGCAGGTCGTTCCGAACTCCGACTATCATCCGGCCCTCGATCTCGGCGCCGAGCGCACACGGTATCTCAAGGAAAACGCGGACGGCGTGAGTGGCTTCGGTGAGGGTCGCTTCGACATCGCCGCCGCTCTCTCCGGGCACAGGCGGCCATTCGGCACGACGTCGCTCTCGGTCATGCCCGAGATCACCCACGTCGATGAGCTGGCGCGAGGCGTCCGAATGCGCGCGCTACTCGCCGCCGGCCGTCTCGCCGACACGGTCGTTAGGCGCGACGACGATGAGGCGAAAGCGCGCGCGCGTCTCGATCAGCTCGAACGACTCATCACCGGCTCGACGCCGCCCTCCGATTGGCGACTCTGGGTGGAGGACTTCCGCGAGAGCGAGCGCCTCGTACATGGCGGCACCGCTGGCACGGCGGACGAGACGTTCTACATGCGCGCCCGCGGCTACGCGTCGCGAGCCAAGGCGCCAACGGCGGCCCGAGCCGCCATCGAGTTTCTGCATGGACTCGCGTCGTGGGACTTCGCCAACGCCTCACGGGCCGGCCAAATCCTGATCGACGCGCGAGTCCGCGACACCGTGGATTTCCTGAGCGAAGCGAAGGATCTGCTGTTCATTTGATAACAGCAGATCCTTCGTCGCTTCGCTCCTCAGGATGACAGACGAGCTACTGCGGCTTCCCCGCCTGTGTGACCTTCGCGAAATCACCAGCCATGACGACCGTGATCTTCGACGGATCGAGCGTGCGGCGAAGAACGACGTTCACCTGATCGGCCGTGAGCACGCCGATTCGTCGCTCGATCTCCCCGTCGAATACCATCGTGCGGCCGAGATAGAGACCGGTCGCGAGCTGACTCGCCAGCGTGGCGTCGTTCGCGCGCGCAAGTGTCCGGCGCTGTAAGAACGCTGTCTTGCTCTTCTCGACCTCGTCCGCCGAGAAGCCGTCCTTCACGACCTTGCCCATCTCGTCAAAGAAGGCGTTGTAGACCTTCTGGGCGTTCGCCGGATTGGAAATCGCCAGCGCCAGCCACTGCCCGGCGCGATCGAGCGAGCCGACATTGACCGCCGTTTGCACCGCGTAGCTGAGCCCTTCCTTCACGCGAATTCTGCTCGGCAGGCGGCTGTCGAGGGGATTTTCGCCAAGCATGTAGTTGATGAGCAGCAGCGTCGGATAATCCGGATCGGTGTCCTTCATCGGAAACGACTGCCCGGCGACGAAGAGCGCATTGGCCTTGTCCGGCGTCTCGACGGTCTGCTTGCCGTTCTTCGTCGCGGCAAACGAGACCGGTACCGGCTTGAAGGTGGTCGCGCTCTTCCAGGCGCCGAAGGCGTCCGCGGCGATCCGCGCCACTTCCGCCTCGTCGAAATCGCCGACGACGGCGAGCTCGCCCGCCGACGCGCCGTAGAAGTCCGTATAGAACTTGCGAATGTCAGCGATCGTCGTCGCCTTGAGCTGCTCGATCTGCTCCTCGGACGTCGCGACATATCGCGGATGCCCCTTCGGGTAGCGCTGGATCTGCCGGGCAAGCGTGATCTGACCGACCATCACCGGCTCACCGCGCTGTGCCTCGACGCCAGCCACCGCCTCGCGCTGCACTTGCTCGAACTCGCTCGCGTCGAGCGCCGGCTGGCGCAGGATGTCGCCGACCAACTTCAGCGTCGCCGCGAAATTCGGACGTGTCGTTTCGATCGTCACGCGGGTATTTCCCGCGCTGGCCGACGCGACGGCGACCTTCGCCTTCAACTTGTTGAGTGAATCGGTGACCTGCTGCCGGTTGAGCGTCTTCGTACCGCGCATCAACAGCTGCGCCGTCAGCGTCGGCGCCATGCCGCGGTTCGTGAGCGTTTGCTCATTGCCCAGTCGAAGGCTGACGACCGCCGACACGCCCTCCCCACGATTCTTCTTGGAGAGGAGGGCAAGGCGGAATCCCGACTTCAACGCGCTGCGGTGCACACGCGAATCGATGTTGGCGGGCGACGGGTCGAACGACTCGCCAGCGGCGACGACGGCGTCGCTCCTATAGCCCTTGAGGAGCGAGTCGATGCTCGGTGCGGCAGCGATGTCCGTCCGGTCCGGCTTGTCGGTCGGGATGAAGAGTCCGACCGTCCGGTTCGAGGGCTTGAGATACTCGCTCGCCACGCGCTGGACGTCTTGGACCGTCACCTTCTTCACCTGATCCCGGTGATAGAAGAACAGGCGCCAATCGCCCATTGCCATCCACTCGCTCAGCTCCAGGCCGAACCGCCCGGTGTTCGTCGGCGCGAGCTCGAAGCTCTTGAGTACCTCGGTCTTGGCGCGCTCGACTTCCTCGTTCGTTGGCGGCTTGGTCGTCGCGATCTCCGTCGCCACGGCGAACAACGCGGCCTGAGCGCTGTCTATCGACTGCGTCTTCTGAAGGAGCGCGGCGAGGAACAAGCCGCCCGGATCATGCTGCTGAAGATTGTTCGCCTGCACCGCCGACGCCTTCTTCGTTTCGACTAGCGCCTTCTGCAGACGACCCGACGCGGCATCACCGAGCACGCGTGTCAGCACGTCGATCGCCGGGAAATCCGGGTGCGTTCCCGCTGGAACGTGATAGTAAGACATCACTAACTGCGTGTTGCCGGTGCGGCGAATCGTCGCCATCCGCTCACCGTCCTGCGTCGGCTCAACGGTGTAGGTCTGATCCATCGCGCGCGTCGGGCGGGGAATCGCTCCGAACTTCTCCTGTACGAGTGCGAGCGCGCGCTGCTCATCGAAGTTCCCGGCGACCATCACGACCGCATTGTCGGGCTGATAGTGCTTGTGATAGAAGGCCTGCAGCTTGTCGATCGGCACGTTCTCGATGTCGCTCTGCGCGCCGATCGGCAGGTGGCTGTACGCGTGAAAGAGATATGCCGTGCCGAGCACGCGCTTGAGCGTGACGACGAACGGACTGTTCTCATCCTTCTCGAACTCGTTGCGGACGACGGGCATCTCCTTATCGAGATCCTCACGCGCGACGAAGCTGTTCGTCATGCGGTCCGCTTCGAGATCGATCGCCCAAGCGAGGTTCGAGTCCGCGGCCGTAAAGGTCTCGAAATAATTCGTCCGATCGAAGGAGGTCGTGGCATCGAACGACGCGCCGTGCGCAGTAATCTCGTCTGACGGATGACGATGTTTCGGCGTCCCCTTGAACTGCATGTGCTCCAGGAGGTGCGCCATTCCCGTCTCACCGTAGCCCTCGTGTCGCGAGCCGACGAGATACGTCACGTTCACCGTCGTCTGTGGTTTGGACTTGTCGGGAAAGAGCAGCACCCGTAGCCCATTCGCGAGCCGATACTCGGTGATGCCTTCCACGCTCACTCCTTTGACCGGGGACGAACCGGCGGCGGGAGCTTGAGCGGTGACTGGATTCGTGGCGAGCACGACGACACCGGCAACGGCGGCGAACGTGCGCATAACGTGCGTGGAGAACATACGACCTCGGGAAGGGGGTACAATGCGCCGGTTCTTAGGACGCATGGACCACGAAAAGGTTACGTGGTGTCAGGAGGCGGCGCTATCGCCGGCCGCGCGTATTCCCGTTCCGCTTTCCTGCTCTTCGCTCCAGCACGACCTCCTTCTCGACGATCATGAACCGAATCAGACGGTCGGCTACATCCGGAAAGGCCGCGAGTCGGTCGCGGAATCGGTCGTTGGAGACGATCCGCGCGTCGAGCTCGCGCGCGAAGGAGAGGATGAAGTAGTCCGCGTCGGTGCCCGCCGGCGCCTGACGAACGACGCCGTTGTCTACCAACTGCTCGTATCCAGCGCGGTCGTCGATCTGGTGCCGGAGCGCCGCGTCGACGACTACGACAGGCTCGAATCCTTCCTCGGTCATCTTCTCGCGCACGGCGAGAATGTTCGCGAGTTGCGCCTTCTCGCCCTCAGTCGAATGGGCGACGTTGGACCCGTCGACGAGGACGATCGGCTTGCTCACGGCGTCTTACGCGCCTTGGTGAGAATGCTCTCCGTCTTGGCGGCGCCGAGCTTCGTCGTATCCACTTGGCGATGCGTGCCCGTCG
>QHUV01000384.1 GCA_003222065.1 Gemmatimonadota bacterium
AGTGTATACGAAAGAGCGATGTATGTCGCGCTGCGCAATCGAGCCGTGTACGTCGAGCGACAAGTGCCGTTCGACATCTACTTCGAGGGGGATCTTGTGGGTCGCCACCGCGCGGATCTGCTCGTCGAGCGTCGCGTCGTGGTCGAGGTCAAGGCGACTCACACGTTACAAGAGGGAGCCAAACGACAACTCCTCAATTACGTGACAGCGTTGAACCTCGACCTTGGTCTCTTATTGCACTTCGGCCCCCGTGCACATCATTACCGAGTACTGGGCAAACGGAGGCCGAATGAGCAGATAACAAATCCGCTTACATCCGGGTGATCCGTGATGAGCAGTTTCAGACTTTGATGCACACAGAAGCAAAAACCGCCGCGAATTGCTCCGCGGCGGTTCGTGAATTGTGCGTCGGGTCACCCGAGATACGATTCCAACGCCCTTGCACGACTCACGTGGCGCAGACGAGATAACGCTTTCTCTTTGATCTGCCGCACGCGCTCGCGCGTGATCCCGAGCAGTGATCCGATCTGCTCAAGCGTCATCGGCTCCTCTCCATCGAGCCCGAAGTACAGCCGCAAAATCTTCGACTCGCGCTCCTTCAGGTGCGAGAGCGCTTCCTCGATGGATTCCGTGAGCGCTTTCTCGAACGTCTGCTCGTCAGGCGGTGGATTGAGGTTGTCCGGCAGATAGTCGAGGAGCTTGTTGTCTTCGCCGGGGGTCATCGGTGCATCGAGGGAGAGATGAGTCTGCGAGATCGACATCGTCTTCGCGACTTCTTCCTCGGTGATGTCCATGCCGTCGGCGATCTCTTCGTGCGTCGGCTCGCGACCGAGCTCCTGGAGCAGCGCATTCGCGCGCTTGCCAATGCGATGCAACGTGCCGGCGCGGTTGAGCGGCACACGAACGATCCGTGATTGCTCAGCTAACGCTTGCAAAATCGCCTGACGAATCCACCACACCGCATAGGAGATAAACTTGATCCCCTTCGTCTCGTCGAATTTGTGCGCGGCGCGAATCAGACCGAGGTTGCCTTCGTTGATCAGATCGGAGAGCGAGACGCCCTGATTCTGATATTTCTTCGCAACGGAAACAACGAACCGCAAGTTCGACCGAACCAGCTTATCCAAGGCTTCCTGGTCGCCCTGTCTAATACGTTGCGCGAGCCGGACCTCCTCGTCGCGCGAGATCAGCGGATACGCGCTGATGTCCCGCAGATACTGATCGAGTGAGCCTTCCTCGTAGGAGGATTTCTTGTGGTTGCCGGTGGCGGCCATGAGGACAGCGGCTCCTTGGTACGGAACAGACGAGGGTCCGGCTGCAGACGCGGCGCCGGCGTTCCGGGTAACGAACGAACTGATCTATCAGTGAACGCGCTCACCCACTCGCTGCCAGCGAATGCGAGTGAGCCAAGCGAAGTCCACGGTGTCAGGAGCGTAGCTGTAGTAGATCACGAACGGCCGGCCCTTCACCAAAGAATCGGCCACAAATCCCCAATAACGACTGTCGAGCGAATTATCGCGATTGTCGCCGAGCACGAAATAATTTCCTGCCGGAACGACCAGCGGGCCCCAATTATTTCGTGACGGGTGGTATCCGACCGTTGCGTTCGCTGTCTTCACGAGATAATCGCGCTGCCAGCGGAACTCTTCCGGCGCCGGATCGAGGTCAGGCTCGCTGTGCACCACATACGGCTCGTTAAGCGTCCGCCCGTTTCGACTCAGTTGCCCCTCGCGCATCTCGAGGGTGTCTCCGGGCTGTCCGACGAGGCGCTTCACGAAGTTCTTCGTCGGATCCTGAGGAAACTCGAAGACAATGACATCGCCATCGTGCGGCTCTCGCAGCTTCGGGAGGCGGCGGTGCGTGAACGGGACTTCGGCGCCATACGCCAGCTTGTTGACGAGCAGGAAATCCCCGACGAGCAGCGTGCGCTCCATGCTCCCGCTCGGGATCTTGAAGGCCTCGACAAGGAAGGTGCGGAGGAAGAGGAACAGCAGCACCGAGACCGCCAAAATCTTTGCCCACTCCCAGAGGAAGGACACGGGCCCCGCGCCACGATTCACGCTGCGCAGCGCGCCGACGCGCTGCTCGGCAGTAATCGCCCGGGCGGGCGTCGGTGATGGGGAGGATCCTGCGGGCTCGCTCATGCTCATACGACGACGAAACGACTCCTTGTTCTCATACGCCGCGGTCGACCAGCCTCAGCGCGATGAGACGCGAGACGTCGCCGTCTATCTAACAAGACGACCGTCCCCTTCGGGAATTAACGGGTGGGAAGAAACGGGCGCAAGAATGCGCCATTACCTGTAACTTAGTCCGGCGTCCCAAGATAGTTGTCGATCTGGGCTCGTTGCAGGGAGCCGGAGAAATCCACGTAGCCGACTTTCGTCTCCGAGTAGAACTCGTACACCTCCCATCCCCCCTCACGATGGCCATTCCCAGTCTGTTTTACGCCCCCGAATGGCAGATGTGCCTCGGCGCCAATAGTGGGCGCATTGACGTAGGTGATGCCATTGTCGAGCTCATTCATCGCGCGAAAGGCCAGACCGACATCTCTCGTATATAACGATGAAGAGAGTCCGTACTTGACGTCGTTGTTGATCGAGAACGCCTCGTCCGCGTCATCGACCCGAACAACCGATAGCACGGGCCCGAAAATCTCCTCTTGCTCGAGGCGCATCCCCGCTTCGACGCGCGCGAAAATCGTCGGCTCGTAGTAAAAGCCCTTGTCGTACTCCTTGCCCGGCGGACGCCGGCCGCCGCACAGCAAATCGGCACCCTCGGCCTGGCCGATATCGACGTATCGCTCCACCTTCGCGCGAGCGCCCTCGTTCACGAGAGGACCAACGTCGGTACCCTTCTTTCGTCCGTCGCCGAGCTTGAGCGAGCGCGCGCGATCGAGGAGCCGTCCCAGAAACTGATCGTGAATTCCACGCTGCAAGATTAGTCTGCTCGTCGCGGTGCAGCGTTGCCCCGTCGTGCCGAACGCGCCCCACAGCACGCCGTCGAGCGCGAGGTCGAGATCGGCATCGTCGAGCACGATCATCGCGTTCTTGCCGCCCATCTCGAGCGAGAGCCGCTTGTGCATGCGGCCGCAGGTCTCGCCGACAACGCTTCCCGTTTCAGTCGATCCCGTGAAGGAGATCACGGGAATCTCCGGGTGCGATACGATCGCGGCGCCTACTGTTTCACCGACGCCGTGCACGAGTTGAATGACTTCGGGCGGCAGCCCCGCCTCGAGGAAAGCCTCGACGAGCACCGTACCGGTGTGTGGCACATCCTCCGCGGGCTTGAAGATGCAGGCATTACCACAGAGCAACGCTGGAAACATCTTCCACGTCGGAATCGCCATCGGAAAGTTGAACGGCGTGATGATGCCGCAAATCCCAATCGGACGTCGGTAGCTCATCGCCCACTTGTTGCGCATCTCGCTCGGCACGGTGTGGCCGAACAAGCGGCGCCCCTCGGATGCGGCGTAGTACGCCGTGTCGATCCCTTCTTGGACGTCGCCGCGCGTCTCGGTGAGTGGCTTTCCCATCTCTCGCGTCATGAGATCGGCGATCTCGTCCTTACGTCGCGTCAGGATGTCGCCGATACGCCGCAAAACGTCACCGCGCGCGGGCGCGGGCGTCGTGCGCCACACGTCGAAGCCGCACTTCGCGGATTGCACCGCGCGCGCGACGTCCGCGTCGCCGGAGAGAGGGAATCGCCCGATGACATCTGAGCGATCGGCTGGATTCACGTTCTCGAAATACTCGCCGGTCGATGGCGCAACCC
>QHUV01000385.1 GCA_003222065.1 Gemmatimonadota bacterium
TGCTGATACAGCTTGTCGAGATCGACGACGACCTTGTCGTTATCGCGACGAATGGCAAAGCGATCCATACCGCGCGTCGCTCGCCCCTCGATGAAGGACCCGTCGGGCCGGTACTTCGAGTGATGCTTCGGACACTGGAATTGCGCGTCACTCGGCGCCCACTTGAGTGCCGTGTTCTGGTGAGGGCAGGCGAGCGAGAACACATACACCGCGCCCTGCCACCGAGCGACGATCAGCGATTCGTCTTTATCGATCGTCGCGCCGTCAGCGATCGGCACGGGATACGTCCGCTCGTCGCCGCGATGCGAGAGCGCTGACGCCATGCGGACAGGAAGCGCTCGCGCATCAGACGTCGCTGCGCCGAGCGCCACGAAGATTCCGGCGACGGCGAGCGTGGCGTCTCGCAAAAACGCGCGTCGCTCGACGATCCCGCCTAACGGGCACGCTTCGCAGGCATCTACGGCGCCAGTTGGCTCGTTGTTTTCATCCTGACTACTCATCGATGCTCCGGCAGTTTCGTGAATCAAAAGTCGGCATTAGCGTTAGGCAATGTTCGCCAACGCCACGCCAGCGAGCGTAATGGCGTACCAGAGCGCGACGCTCGTGACCGCTGCCCGGCGGAGTCGTTCCCACGCCGGCGATGCGTCGGCCGCATCATCACGCAGCGATCGCTCTGCTCTCGTCATCGCGTAGCCATTGATCAACAGCACGGCGATCATCGTCATCTTCAACCAGAAGATCCACGATCCGACGAATGTCTCGACATCCGACGCGAATAAGAGCAGACCCGTCAACAGCGACAACGTGAGCCCGGTGACGACCAGGCGATGTACCCCGGCAAGTTCCTCTAAGTGCCGTCCACGCTCGCCGGCCGCGAGTCGAAGTGCGCGGAGTGTTGCGCGATCTGTCGCAACCGCCAGCCCGCCCGCCATGAGCAGCGACGCGATGTGACCGAACGTCACCACCGTCGCGATGACCTTCGAATTCGCGTACAGGTGAGCCC
This sequence comes from Gemmatimonadota bacterium, assembly GCA_003222065.1. Lineage (GTDB taxonomy): Bacteria > Gemmatimonadota > Gemmatimonadetes > Gemmatimonadales > Gemmatimonadaceae > AG2. The sequence goes on from QHUV01000385.1 coordinate 1,004, forward strand.
ACGGTTCGAAGAGTCGTGCAAGCGCGGCTCCCGTCGTCGACGCAGCCGATGAACCGGGCGCCATTGCTACTTGTTGTACAGCTTCATTGCGACCGCGCTGACGATCGTCACGGCCATCGAGGAGAGAGCGATCGTCCGATGCTCGCTTCGTTTGTTGAAATCGGTTTCCGCATCCTTCGAGAGTTTCACACCTGCATACGTGAATCCGGCGTCGGCGGCCAGCATCGAGAGCGCGTGGAATGTGCGCAGGCCTCGTCCACTCGGCGTGCTGCGCGAGTCCCAGAGATTCCACAATCCGGTGACCGTATTGACCGTAAAGATGCCGGCGAGAGTCGTCGCGCCGGCGCGGTGCGTCGTTTTCGCCCACTCCGGTGCTCGATTGCCGTGCTTGTAAATCCGTTCACCGGCGACCCACTGAGCGGCGAATACCGGAATCACCGCATAGCTGAGCGATCGATGAATCGTCAAGCGCCGTCCATACCAATCACTCACTTCGATTGCACGCGGTCGAACGCGCGGCGTATCGACCGTCACGGGCCGCGGCAGGCGTGGAGTCAGTGAGCTGTCACGCACCGGCACCGAGTCCGAGCTTGCGATTACAGCGCCAAGAAGAAACGGCAGAGCAGCGAGCAGCATGAACTCCCTCTTACGGTCAGAATTCGCCGCGACGGCCCTGAACCGCGGGGCGTGGCGGTAGACGGACCACCAACCCTGGACGCGGAACGACCGTTCCCGGCCACAACATGACACGCGGTCCGGATCGTGTCCCTATAGACGAAAAAAATCTCCGACTTCCGCGAAGGGGAGTCGGAGACTCGTCGAGCCGAAAGGGCGACGGCGTCAATCGAGCATTGGCGTCAAGTAACGTCGAAGCTTGTCCAGCGCTTCGCCTCGGATCTGCGATATTCGCGACGCCGAGAGCCCCAGAACGTGCGCGATTTCTTGTAGCGTCAGCTCTTCGTAGAAGTACAACGCCAATACCGTGCGTTCCTGGCCGCGCAGGCCGCGAATCGCCACACCGAGCAGTGCGACCCGCTGCTCCTGCGTGAGACGATCATCGACGCTCGGTGCACTCTCGTCGGCGATGGCGCCCGCTGCGGTTACCTGCCCTTCGTCACGCAGCGCACGTGGCGCGACGTCGAGCGATACCTCTACCGCTCCGTCAACATCCATCTCCCACTGCTGC
>QHUV01000386.1 GCA_003222065.1 Gemmatimonadota bacterium
CCAGCGCTGACTAACTCGTCGAGGTCGATCTTGTCATGCAGGCGGCGCGCGAGCTGGCGTGCAACATGGTGGACGAGGCCGACGTGCTGTTGCGTGAGCGTAGCTACGGTTTGACCACTATCGGCACCCGTAGCGACCTGCGTGGCGGGATACAACATGACATCCTCATGAGCGGGAGGGAGGCAGCGGGGCGTCGCCCATCTCGAACCGTCCGCAGCAGTAAAGGCAAGCCGTGCTCCACTCACCGATCGGCAAAATTCGCCATGCGATCTCGAGCGTTTGCAAGCTCGGAGCGCTAGCTCAAATCCTTGTGGTGTCTAGACTTGATGGTCCGCATCGCCAAGCCGATTCGCCTCCTCGCCCGAAACGGAAGGTACGCGGCATCGCTAGGCAAAATTTTCCGCTCGGCATTTCCTGCCGGGCAATATGTGCCTGGCCGAACAGTCTCAGGCGTGCGAGGGAGCGTTGAGCTTGTTGCGCAGCGTTCGCACACTGAG
>QHUV01000387.1 GCA_003222065.1 Gemmatimonadota bacterium
GGCCAATCGTGCCGCTGGAGGAGCGCGAGTGCGTCGGGACTGATCCCGGCGAGCTCCTTCTTGGTGTCGTTCGCCGCGCTAGCGGCAAAGCGGTAGGCAAGCAATGGAATGTCCTCGCCTCGCTCGCGCAGCGGCGGAATTTCGATCGGTATGACGCTGAGTCGGAAGAACAAATCGCGCCGAAATCGACCGGCCTCGGCTTCGGCCGCGAGATCTCGGTTCGTCGTCGCAATGATCCGGACATCGACCTTGATCGGAGAGGTGCCGCCCACCCTCTCGAACTCCTGCTCCTGAAGCACCCTCAACAGCTTCGCCTGGAGATCCAAGCGCATCTCG
>QHUV01000389.1 GCA_003222065.1 Gemmatimonadota bacterium
GGCTCGAGCGGATCGGCATCGGGGCGCACTGTCGGCATGCTTCGAATCTAGAAGGCTTGCGTGCGCGCCCGCAATGCCGTCGATCGCGCCGCCTCATTGACAGAAGCTGCCTAACGGGGCTCAGTCATCCTTCAACGTCGACTTGCCCCTCGTGCCGCGGCAGTCTTCCGCAACTCATGAAGGCCGGCTAATATGGATGGGAGCGACGCGCACCTAACGACGATCCGGTGAGGTGCGATGAGTCAACGCCGGTGAAAGGCTGAGATGAGTGCAAGCACGGGGCCAAATCCATCGACCGCCGAATCAAGCGGGCGCGGCCACCCGGTTGCTCGCGACATGATGCCGTACGTCGAAGCGGCAGCGGTGACGGTCCTGGCGTTCGCGGCGACGGCGCTGCTCAAGCGCGAGTGGAATGCGCCGAGCTTCATGTTCTTCGTCCCGGCCATCGCGATCGCTGCGTGGCGGGGCGGCCGCGGACCGACCGCCCTCGCGACGGGGCTCTCGCTCATTCTCATCGATTACTTCTTCCTCTCCCCAACGGGGTCGCTGAGGGTCGAGGGCTCGACCTCCGTTCTCGACATCATCGCTTTTCTCGTACTTACCGGAACGATCATCGCGACGACCGAGGCGTTGCGGCACGCGCGCGGCATCGCGGAATCGAGAGCCGAAGAGCTCGAAGGGATCGCTGAGCGTGCGTCGAAGTTGCTGGAGGTGACGACGGCACTTTCCGAAGCAACGTCCCTCGATGACG
>QHUV01000388.1 GCA_003222065.1 Gemmatimonadota bacterium
ATCTCGGCGCATGCGCGTTCGACTTCACCTTCGCGATCCCACTCGAGTGCCGTGCCGTCGCCGAGACAGTCGGCCGACTCTATCCGGCCTATCAGGACATGGGGTACACAGGCTTCGGCGACGCCAATGTCGTCGTCGCGCGCGATGGGGTGTGGTTCTTCGAGAAGTGCGAGCGCTTCGGGTACAACGCGCACCCCAATCTCCTCTGGAACCTCACGCGTGAGCCGTTAGGCCAAACGTTCGCCGCGCTTGTCGACGGCACGTTCGTGCCGAACTTCTCGCCCGGTTTCGGTGCCTCGTGCACGATGTACATGGACCACCCGGCGCCGGGCAAGGCAATCCGGCTGCCTGACGAGGTCTACCCATCGGTGTACTTCCTCGACGCCCACAAGGAAGGTGATCTCCTGCTCACGGCGGGCTACGCGGAGAGCGTGCTGCTCGTCAACGCGTTTGGCTATACGATGCCGCAGGCGTGGGAGCTCGCGCTGGCCCGCGCCGCGCAGATACGGTTCGCCGGACGCGGCTATCGTCTCGATGGGGCGGGCACCGATTACCCGTCCTCCCCCGTGCGACGCTACGAGGCGCTCGCCGCCATGCACTATTTCTGAGACCGGCAATCGGCCGATCGCCAAATGGCGAGTCCCCATGCACGACGGCTCCGCGCGTTAGGCGGAGCCGTCGTGAAGATTATTCGAGCGGTTGTCTAGAACCGGACGCCGAAGGTGATCGGAATCCACGCCGCTTGGTCCACATGGTGATAACGAGCCTCGAGGTAGGCACTTCGGCCGACGAACGAGAAGTTCATCCCGCCGCCGACGTTCATTCCGACCTTGGTATCCGACGAGTTCGTTGCTGTTCCACCAACGCGCGTCAGCTCTGCACGCGAATTGTAGATCCCGGGTCCGCCGAGCAAGTACGGCCTCAGGCGGCGGATCGCCGTCAAAGAGTATGAAGCATCTACGATTCCGGCGAGGGAGCTCGATTTACTCGCGTAATTGACCGTTTGGTTCGGTCGCTGGCCGGTCACGGTGTAATCCTTCTCACCGAAGCGGTGATACGCGAGCTCGCCACGTATGGCAATGGGCCATCCGGAGTGGCGATACGAGCTGGTACCTTGCACATGGAAGCCGGTGGCCGCCCCAGTGCTGAGATCACCGGTTGGCACGCTCATGCCAGCGCCTGCGGACCACGAGATTGAGCGAAAGATCGAGGAGCTGGGCTTCGACCGCTGCGCGTCAGCAGCTTGAGCACTGAGCGCGAGTGTCAGTACGAGAGCGGAAAGCCCCGTGCGGTGGCGAGTCATAGTTCGCCCTCCCGAAAGGATTTACGCGATCCGCCGCTGCGGCGCTTGCGGAGGGCGTCATCCTAGCGACTGCTGACGCGCGATGGCTGTAACGGGTAGGAACGACTGAGTGCGCGCGAGCTGTGCGGCGTCGCGACAGCCAGCGCGAATTACGGCGGAGTGCCCTCACGGGCAATTTCGCCGGGAGTGGCCTTACGCCGCCGTCGTCGGCTGGGGTGAGCGTAACGAGGGCGTTCGATTCTTTCACCGCGTTAGGCACGTTACCTAAAAGCTCAACCTTCAGTCAATTATCAAACGCTTCCTTCCTTCCTTGCCTTATCCCGCCCTCTCAACTCATGCCCCCCATGCAGACGCCAAGCGTACCTTTCAATCAGCAAGCGCGCCCGATTAATAGGGGCCCGGTGGCCACGATGGCACCGATGGGGTTCGGCGACGCGATCGCGACGTGCTTTAGCAAGTACATTCAGTTCAGCGGCCGTGCGCGGCGCGCGGAATACTGGTACTGGTCGCTCTTCGTGTTTCTCCTGAATTTCGGCGCCGCGTTCATCCTGACGTTTGCGTTAGGCAAGAGCTCCGCGGACGCTGTCTACGGCCTCCTCTGTCTCGTGCTCTTGTTGCCGGGGTTTGGCGTGTTCATTAGGCGTTTGCATGATACCGATCATTCTGGTTGGTGGTGCCTCATCTCGGCCACCGGCATCGGGGCGATTGTGCTCTTCGTCTGGCTCTGTCAGGAAGGGACGAAGGCAACCAACCGATTCGGCCCGCGCACGACGTAATCGACTGCGTCAGTAACCTCGCAGCAGGTCAACGCGTGGTCTTGATTGGCGCGTCCGTGGGTCCGAGTGCAGTGGTTCAGCGTCGCCGAACAACCTTACGAGAGATCATCGGTGATGACTCCCGGGTGC
>QHUV01000390.1 GCA_003222065.1 Gemmatimonadota bacterium
GTCCTTGACAACGCCAACGATCTGCCGGTAGACCTTTTCGTCGCGCGACGACATTGCCCGCTTGCCCAGCGGATTCTCATTCGGGAACATCGCACGGGCGAATTTCTCGTTGACGATCATCACCGGCGCGCTTGCCGTGTCGTCGCGCACGGTAAAATCGCGGCCGCGAAGAATGGGCAGCCGTAGCGCCGCGAAATAACCGGGCGTCGCCACGTTCCATCCAATATCTACTTCACTACTCGGCGACTGCTCGCGGCCCTCGGCCAGCATCATCCGCCCGAGATAAAAGCCGCCCCCGCCTAACGGACTGGCACTGGCGATGCCCGCCGCCGTCACTCCCGGCACGGCGGCGAGGCGATCGCGCAGACCGTACAGGAACGCGATCACCTTTTGCGGCGTGTCGTAGCGAATACTCGGAATCGAAATCGAGGCGCTCAAGACGTTGTGTGTATCGAAGCCGGCATCGGCGTGACGCAGATGCATGATGCTCCGCAGTGAAAGCCCGGCACCGACGAGCAAGACCACGGAAAGGGCCAGCTCGAGCGCTACCAAGACGCGCCGCGCGCGAGTGCCGGCGCGCCCGCCGCTCGTTCGCGTGCCGCTCTCGGCGAGGGCGAGTTGGGGGTCGCTGCGCGCGGCCTGCAGCGCGGGCGCGAGGCCGAAGACGATCGCGACCGCCATCGATATCACGAACGCGAACGCGAGGACGATGGGATCGAGCGTCGCGGCGCCGATGCGCGGCACGTCGGCTGGCGCGGCCGCGACGAGTATGCGGAGCATCCCGGCGGCAAGCAGGACGCCGATGCCGCCGCCAACGAGGGCGAGCAGAACGCTCTCCGCCAGCGACATCCTAACGAGTCGCAGGCGACTGGCGCCGAGCGCGGTTCGTACGGACAGCTCATGCTGGCGTGTGCTCGCACGCGCCAACATGAGATTCGCCACGTTCACGCAGCCGATCACGAGGAGAAGCCCGACCGCGCCAAGCAAGATCCAGAGTGCCTTCGGTGTCGTAGGGCCGAGTGCCCAGTCGAGCACCGGCATCGGCATGGTGCTCACGTCCTTCCGTATCTCGGGATTGGTGATCTCCGCCAACCGGGCGAGCCTGGACATCGATGCGCGCGTTGTCTGCACGGTGGCGCCAGGGGCGAGCCGGGCAATGGCTTGGAAGACGAAATTGTCGCGCCGGCGGAGATCGGGGTCGTTCTCCGTGCTGAATCGGAGCGGCAGGTACACGTCGACGTCGAGCGGCCAGCGCACGTCGGGCGGCAGGACGCCGACGATCGGCCGCTTGATCGAGTTGAGCTCGACGGGCAGGCCGACGATGTCCGGCCGAGAGCCAAACTGGCTGCGCCAGAGCCGATCCGAGATCACCACGGCACGCGCCGCGTCGACCGGATAATCCACCGGCTCTAGCGCGCGGCCCTTGGCGGGCGCCGCGCCTAACGCCTCGAAGAACTGCGGACCCACTACGGCCGCCCGAACGCGGACCGGATCTCCCGAGCCGGCGAGGTCCATCTCAGAGAACTCGTAGGCGGCGACCTTCGCGAACACGTGATTGTCGCGCCAGTCGACGAAGTCGGAGTACGCGACGGACCAGGTGTGTCCGGTCGTCGTGCTCACCGATTGCGGCACGACGATTCGGTCCGCGTGCGGCAGCGCGAGCGGCGCCAGCAACACCGAGTGTACGACACTGAAGATCGCGGTCGTCGAGCTGATGCCGAGGGCGAGCGTCGCGACTGCGGCAACGGTGAACTTGGTGCTCTTGCTCAGTGATCGAGCAGCGTGCAATAGATCGCTCATCGTGTTCGCGGTCGATGGTTAGGCAGCGTCCTCTGCGGTCAACAAAGTTGGACCTGCCATTGTTAGACGGCAATTCTCGCGCAGCGATATCGGCATTCATTCACTGCGAAGGGCAACGTTGGGATCGACCTGTGCGGCGCGCCGAGCCGGAATCAGACTGGCCGTGATCGCGACGGTGAGCAGAACCGCCGTCACGATGAGGTAAATCACCGGATCGTGAGGCGACTCGTCGAACAGAAGCGGTTTGACCCATCGGGCGGCGGCGAATGCAATCGCGCAACCGATGACGATGCCAGCGACGGCGTGGCGGATGCCCTGACCGACGACCAGCCTAACGACGTCGCGCAACTGAGCGCCCAACGCGATACGCACGCCCATCTCGTGCGTGCGCTGCACGACGTTGTAGGCGATGACGCTGTACAGCCCAACCGCGGCAAGCGTCAGCGCCAGCAGTCCAAAGACCACGAACATCGTCGCGCCGAGCTTCCATGACTTCATCTCGCCGCCGACAACCTCGGCGAAGGGCGTGACCGTAACGTACGAGGGACCGGGCATCAGTCGCTGAAGGTGATGCCGAATCGCCTCTGCCTGACGAGGGGCATCGCCTCGCGTCCGCGCGAACAGGCCGGTTCGCTGAGGATGGAACTGCTCGGCGGCCAGGTAATAGTAAAAGTCGGTCTCGTTGCTGAGACTGCTGCTCTTGATATTCTCGGCGATGCCAACGACGTACGTGCACGGCACGGTGTCGGCGTCGACCTTCACGCACTGGCTGATCGCTTCCCTGCCGGGCCAGAGCCTGTCCGCCATCGCCTGGCTCACCACCATGGCTCCTGGTGCCTTCGCGACGTCCTGCGGGCCGATACCGCGACCGCGAAGGATGCGGGTGCCTAACGTCGCGAAGTAATCGGGCGTCACGGCGTTGAGCGTGAACTCGCCGAGCTTGCCCACGGAATCGATGCCGGCGACAAACAGGTCAGTGGACCAGGTGCTCCAGAATGGTATGCTCGTATTCAGCGCCGCGTGCTCGACACTCGGGATGTGCTGGGCGGCGTCGAGCAATTGTTTTCGCAAGGCGACGGCGTGCGCGCTGTCGAGCTTCACGCCGCGCATGTTGAGATTGACGACGAGCACGGGATCGACGTCGTAGCCGAGGTGGAGTGCCTTGACGTTGCGCAGACTGCGCACGAACAGTCCGGCGCCAACGAGCAGCACGACCGACAAAGCACCTTGAACGATCAGAAGTGCGATGCGCGTTCGCGATCGATGGTAGGTGCCCTCGCGCGCGCCCGTCTTGAGATCGTTGGTCAAGTCGACGCGGCCCGCTTGCCACACCGGGGCGAGACCGGTCAGGAGTCCGGCGACGATCACGGCGCCACCGGCGACGACGAGCGTCCGCGTGTCGCCGACGACCGTCGTTGCTGCGCCCTCCGGCAAGAAGAGCACCCGGAGCACGGACCCTCCCCACTGCGCCACGAGCAAACCGGCGACGCCAGCGACGAGCGCGATAAGCAGGCTTTCGGTGAGCA
>QHUV01000391.1 GCA_003222065.1 Gemmatimonadota bacterium
TGCCATCTCGAGGGCGGCGAGCGCGGCGTCCCAGCCTTTGTTTCCATGCTCGCCGCCGGCGCGTGCTTCGGCCTGCGCCATCGTATCGCACGTGAGAACGCCGAAACCAACGGGGGTCCCGAAGGCGGCGCCGGCGTCGGCCAGTCCGCGCGACGCCTCTCCGGCAACGTAGTCGAAGTGCGGCGTATCGCCACGGATCACGGCGCCGACAGCGACGAGCGCGTCGTAGCGTTCGCTGGCGAGCAACCGGCGCACCGCAGCGGGCAATTCCCAAGCGCCCGGCACCCACACGACGTCGACGTCATCGGCGGCGGCGCCATGCCTAACGAGTGCGTCGAGCGCGCCGTCGGCGAGCTTTTGGGTCACGGTCTCGTTGAAGCGGCTGGCGACGACGGCGAAGCGTCGGCCATGCCCGGTCGGCGACCCGCTGAATTCCGCCATCCTATGTCATTAGGTCAGGACGCGAGGAGGTGACCCAGCTTGTCGCGCTTCGTTCGCATGTAGCCCGCGCTCTCGCTGTGCTCCGGCTGCACGATCGGGACGCGTTCGCGAACGCGCAGGCCGTAGCCCTCGAGCCCAACCAGCTTCCGCGGGTTATTGGTGATCGGACGAATCGACTTCAGGCCAAGATCGAGGAGAATCTGGGCGCCGATGCCATAGTTGCGGAGGTCCGGCTTGAAGCCGAGCTGCTCGTTGGCCTCCACCGTGTCGGCCCCGTGATCCTGGAGCTCGTACGCCTTGAGCTTGTTGAGTAGACCTATACCCCGCCCCTCCTGATCCAGATAGACCACGACGCCGCGTCCGGCGACGGCGATCATCGCCATGGCGGTGTCCAGCTGCCAACCGCAATCGCAGCGCAGCGAGTGAAAGACGTCGCCCGTTAGGCACTTGGAGTGCATGCGCACGAGGACATCCTCACCGTCGGCGATGTCGCCGAACACGAGGGCGACATGCTCGTGCTGGTCAACGTCGTTGTGATAGCCGACGATCCGCCAGCTGCCGTGCTCGGTGGGCAAGCGCGCCTCGGCGACACGATGTACGAGGCGCTCGGTCTTGAGGCGGTGCGCGACGAGCTGGGCGACGGTAATGAGCGTGATGTCGTGATCTCGCGCAAACCGCTCCAATTCGGGCCGTCGCGCCGCTGAGCCATCTTCATTGAGGATCTCGCAGATCACCCCGGCGGGCGTGAGTCCAGCGAGGCGCGCGAGATCGATCGCGGCCTCGGTATGACCGACACGCTGCAACACGCCGCCCTCGCGAGCACGCAGCGGGAAGACGTGTCCGCCGTGGCACAGATCCGACGCGATGGTATCGGGATCGACCGCGACGCGAATGGTTGTCGCGCGATCCTGCGCGCTGATACCCGTGGTGACACCGAAGCGCGACGCCGCGTCGATGCTGACCGTGTAGGCCGTGCGATACGCGTCTTGATTGGTTTCGGCCATCGGTGTGAGGCCAAGCTGATCGATTCGCTCACCAGCCATTGCGAGGCAGATCAAGCCGCCCGCCCGCTTGATCATGAAGTTGACCATCTCGGCCGTCACGAGCTCGGCCCCGCAGATCAAATCGCCTTCGTTTTCGCGGTCCTCATCGTCGGCAACGATGACGAACTTGCCGACGTGAATGTCCCGCAACGCGTGCTCAATTGAAGAGAAAGGCATAGAAAAAAGGTGCTCGGTGCTAGGTGTTAGGTGCTAGGATCGGTAGGCCGCGACCAACTTCTGCACGTACTTGCCGATCATGTCGGCCTCGACGTGAACTTCGTCGTCCTCGCTCAGCGCGTCGAGCGCGGTGTGCCGCAGTGTGTAATCGATCAGCGAAAGTTGAACGATGTCCGGACCGGGAAGGTCATTGATCGTAAGACTCACTCCATCTATGGCGACCGAACCGTGGCGCACCATAAGGTCGGTCAGCCCGTGTGGGAGAGCAAGATCAACCAAACGTGCGTCGCCGGCCGCTCGCACGCCCGTGACCCGCGCTACGCCATCTACGTGCCCTTGCACCATATGGCCGCCGAATCGGTCACCGACACGGATCGCGCGCTCCAGATTGACCCTGCGTCCGGGAGACCAGGCACCCATGGTCGTGCGCGCGAGCGTCGTCGTGACGGCCGCCGCGGCGAACCAATTGGCGCCGCGACTGCGGACGGTGAGACAGGCTCCGTTGACGGCAACGCTCTCACCGTCGGTGAGGTCGTCATAGCGGCAGCGAATGCGAAACTCTCGACCGGCGGCCGTCGGCGTCACGCGCTCGATCATCCCGACATCATCGACGAGACCTGTAAACACTACTCCGCTCCGAGCGCGTAAGTCGTCTTGAGGTCGTCGCCGAAGACAGCCCGTTCGATTACCCGCAACTGGGCGAGCGACGCCCCGGTAGCTGCCGACACATGGGCAAATGCGCTCAATGCGCCCTCGCCAAGCACAACCGGAGCCTGAAAGATAACCAGTCGGTCTACCATGGCTTGATCGATGAGCGAGCCGGCGAGCCGCGCTCCGCCCTCTACGAGAAGCGCACGCACGCCCTCGCGTCCGAGCGCCGTGAGGGCGTCACGCAGTGTTTCGTATACACGCACTTGGACGCCGGCAGCGGCCAATGCCTCACGACGAGACGCGTCGGCCCGGCGCGCGATGATTATCGTCGGCACGATGCGCGCGCCACGAACGACGGTCGCGCCAAGTGGCGTGCGCAACTCCGAATCGAAGATGACGCGACGCGGTGCGACACGCGGTGCCGGCACGTCGCGCACAGTGAGCTCGGGATCGTCGGCGAGCACGCTCCCGACACCGACAGCGATGGCATCGACGCCGGCGCGCATGTGGTGCACGTCGCGGCGCGCTTCCGGACCGGTCAGCCAACGCCTGCCCGACCCGCGATGGCGCGCCGCGTCGGCAATCGCTCCGTCGATCGACGTCGCCAGCTTGAGTATGACGAATGGACGGTCACGTGCGTGCGCGTGAAAGAACGCGGCGTTCAATTCGCGTGCGGCCTCGGCTTCGACGCCGACGTCCACCTCGATGCCGGCCGACCGTAGTCGTGCGGCGCCGCCGCCCGCCTCACGATTTGGATCCTCGGTCGACGCAACGACGCGCGCGATACCGGCGGTGACGACGGCGTCCGCGCAGGGCGGCGTTTTCCCATGGTGCACACACGGCTCGAGGGTGACATAGAGGGTCGCGCCACGAGCGCGCTCGCCGGCCTGCTCGAGCGCGGCCGCTTCGGCGTGCGCGCCGCCATATCGCGCGTGGAATCCCTCGCCGATGACCTGACCGTCGCGAACGACGACGGCGCCGACCATCGGGTTCGGCGCCGTCTGTCCCCACCCGCGTCGGGCAAGGTCGAGTGCCCGGCGCATGTACGCGCGATCGTCCTCGCGCTGCTGCGCCGAGCGCTCGTCAGGCATCCGTCATCAGAATCCGATGCGGAGACCGACCGAACCGTAGGTGCGCGTCTGGTCCGCGCGACCGCCGCCGAATGAGTTGAACGTATTCACACTCCCTCCGGTCGCTTGCCCGAGCTCCCCGACGACCTTGGCCAACAACAGGTTGAGCGAGGCATCGAGAAAATAGTTGGTTCGCGTCATGCTCTGCGAGAGCTTGACCTGCTGCGACGTCTGGGAGCCGATCGGCGACGTTTGCACCGTTCCCTGAACGAGCGCCGACTGGTCATAGTGATCGCGACCAATCCCCGCGGCGAGGCTGAAGAGGATGAGACTCTTGCTTGCCGTTAGGCGCACCGCGTTCGTCTTGACCTTCGCGTCGGTCACGTTGACGTTCACGCCAGAGGACGTCCCGACGACGGTCGTCGTTGGAAGATCACGTCGCAGGTAGGTGACCGATACGCCTGGCATGAGCAGCGATTCTTGAAGTATGCCGAC
>QHUV01000392.1 GCA_003222065.1 Gemmatimonadota bacterium
CAGCGCACCAGCCGGACAATTGGCGATCGGCCCAGTGGCCGACGTCGCGTTCGTCGCCTGACACCACCATTCATGCGGAAATGGTCCGGTGCGACTCCGTCCCTTGTAGATCAGATACGTGGAGATCAACGACGCGAATAGCATGCATTCCGATCCGATGAAAGCCCAGATCGCGATCTTACGGTGATCGAGGCCGGTGGTCGTCGGCGGATGGCCCGCGTGAATTGCGGCGGTAGGAGAAGACATCGTATGCAAATAACCCGTGAACTAGTGCTCGTCCTCGAGCGGTGTGAGCAGCCACCCGTAGAGTGACGCCGTGAGCGCGGTGGCGAACACGATCACGAGAACGACCGCGAGCTGCACCCTGTCTTTGTGAATCGCGATCAATGACGCGAACATGAGCGTCATGAAGAGCGCGACGAACAGCGGCTTGATGGACGGATTGGGCATTGGAATCCCGAGGTCCTTTGCCGTCGGGAGGCGACGCGGCGACTCTCGCGGCGACACGCTCGCTCGCTGCGGTGGTGGCTCGGGGTGCGGCGTCTTCACGTCCCAGAGTGGATACCGCGAAGTCACCCTCGGGACATGAGCAAAGTTGTAATCCGGCGGCGGGGAGGGAATCGACCACTCGAGTGTCGGGGCACCCCACGGATCGTTGCCAGCCACCTCGCCCGATTTTCTACTACGCCAGAAGTTCCAGAAGCCGATGACGACGCCGAGAATCTGGAATCCCACGCCGATGCTGCTGAGGAGATTGAATGTCTCCCATCCTTGACCCGCGTCGTAGCGATAGATCCGGCGCGGCATGCCGTACAATCCCGAGAAGTGCATCGGGAAGAACGTGAGATTCACACCGATAAAAAAGAGCCAGAAGTGCCACGAGCCGAGTCGTTCGTCGAGGAGGCGGCCCGTGAACTTCGGGTAGTAGTAATAGACTCCCGCGAACAGTCCCATCATCGAGCCAGCGACGAGCACGTAGTGGAAGTGCGCAACGACGAAGTAGGTGTCGGTCTGTTGCAGATCGGCCGGCGGCGACGCGTGCATGACGCCGGAAATGCCGCCGATCGTGAACAGCGCGACGAGCGTGATCGCGAACTTCATCGCCGTCGTGAAGCGGAGCACACCGCCCCACATCGTGAAGATCCAGTTGAAGATCTTCACGCCCGTCGGGATCGCGATGAGCATTGTCGTAACGCCGAAGACCGTATCGGCGATCGGGCCCATGCCGACGGCGAACATGTGGTGCGCCCACACGCCGAAGCCGAGGAACGCGATGAGCATTCCCGAATAGACCATCACCGGGTAGCCAAAGAGCGGCTTCCGCGAAAACGTCGGTAGGACTTCTGAGACAAGACCGAACGCCGGCAGGATGAGGATGTAGACCTCTGGATGCCCGAAGATCCAGAAGAGGTGCTGCCAGAGCAGGGGATCTCCACCCTGCGCGATCTCGTAGAAGTTCGTGCCGAAGAAGCGATCGAACTGGAGGAAGACGAGCGCGATCGTGATCACGGGGAAGGCGAGCACGATGAGGAACTGCGTAATGAACGCCATCCACGTGAAGATCGGCATGCGCATGAAGTACATGCCGGGCGCGCGCATGTTGACGATCGTCGTAATGAAGTTGAAGCCCGCGGCGAGCGACGACACACCGAGGATCTGGAGACCGAGCATCCAGAAGTCGATGTTGAGATTCTTCGAATACGCGAGTGTCGTCAGAGGCGTGTAGCCGAACCACCCACCGTCGGGCGCCGACCCGACAAACCACGAGACATTGAGAAAAATTGAACCGAACAGGTACACCCAATAGCTAAAGGCGTTGAGACGGGGGAAAGCCACATCCCTCGCGCCGATTTGCAGCGGGATGAGCAAGTTGAAAAACGCCGCGCTCAGTGGCATGACCACGAGGAAGATCATGGTCGTGCCATGCATCGTGAACAGCTCGTTGAACATCTCCGCCGACACGACGCGTCCGTTCGGGAACATCAGCTGGAGGCGGATGATGCTCGCCTCGAGGCCACCAACGAGGAACCAGAACAGCGAGGTCCCCAGGTACAACGCGGCGATGCGTTTATGATCGACGGTCGTCAGCCAGCTCCATAACCCACTCTCGGCCTCTGATCCGGCGTGAGTGTAGGCGGGAGCGGTGGCGGTCGTTGCCATTGCGTCTATATCTCCAGTGTCCGTCGTAAGGCGAGGAAGTGTCGCGGCTACTTGAGCGCCTGCAGGTAGGCGACGACGTCAGCGATCTGCTGATCTGTGAGACCGATCTTCACCGTCGCGCCTAACTGTGGATCGTATTCGTTCAAGCCGATCGTCGGCATGAGCACGCCAGGCTTCATCTTTCGCGCGTTCTTGATCCACAGGGTGAGATGGCGCGTGTCGTTCGGAAATAGTCCAGCCGCGATCGTTGTGCGGCTGCCGACGTGCGTCAGGTTCGGTCCGATCTGCCCGATCATGCTCGGATTGCCGCGGATCGTGTGGCACCCCAGACAGGCACCCTTCCCCTTCGCCATGAGATCCGCGCCACGCGCTGGATCGCCGTAAAGATCATCGAATCGCACGTCGGCCGGAGTCGGTGTCGTCGGTACGGTGTAGGACGGCATGCGCTCGCGCGGGAATGCGATGAATCCTGCTTGAGACGTCGGCGGCGTTGTCGACAAGGCCGGCGCGACAGGAACGCCCGCCCCAGGTGGTCCCGCGGACGGAACGGTCGGCGCGTTGGCGCCGGCGGCGTGGCCGACAGCCGGATTCCCGCCAAGATTGCGCTGCGGCGCGACCTGGGCGTTGGACGGGACTTGCGATTGCGCTAACTGGGGATTCTGCGCGACCGCGGCCGCGTTGTTCGCCACTGCCTGACCCGGTGTGGGAAGGACGAACGCGGCGGGTGTCGCCTGATAGGCGATCCAGCTCTGAAACTCGTCAGGCGTTACGACGAAGGTGCGAAAGCGCATGTTCGCGTGAGACGCACCGCAATACTCCACGCAGAATCCGTTGTACGCCGTTGTTCCCGCCGAATCGGGCGTGAACCACAGATAATTCGTGTGGTTCGCGATGAGATCACGCTTGCCGGCGAGCGCAGGAACCCAAAACGAGTGAATCACGTCCTGGGACTTGAGCGTGAAATTCACCGTGCGTCCCTTCGGCAAATAGAGCTCGTTGGCCGTGACGACGGTGTCGAGCTTTCCGGTTGGGCTTCGCTTCGTGAACTGCGGATAGCGAAACTCCCACCACCACTGATGGCCGATGACCTCGACCTGCAGTGCGTCGCTGCGACCTTTCGATTGTGTGCGGAAGATCGTCCGCACGGTCGGGATGGCGATGAACACGAGGATCACCGCGGGCACGATCGTCCACGTGATCTCGAGTGTCGTGTTGCCATGGACATGCTCGGGTTGCCTGGCGACACCGCGTCGCCGAAAACGCACGAGCGTATAAATCAAGATCGCTTCGACGACAACGAAGACGATCGAGCCGAACCAGATCAGGATCTCAAAGAGAAACCCAACGTCGCGATTGGTGTCCGTGCGGGGATGGAAGACCGAATTCGGATATGGGCTGCAGGCGGCAACGACCAACGCGGAGGCCGCCAGCGCTACCGTCAGCGCGGCACGAGCGAGCCGGCGCGGGCGGAACTTATGATGCATGCGCTTTCCTATTTTCCGGCGTGCGGTGCGCCGCTAGCGGCTCGACGTGATGTCTCGCGCGCACGGGCGCATGGTCTAGAGCAACGGCAAGGTACCGGCTGACTCTGGCTGAATCAAGCGGCCGAGTTCACATGCACAGCGCGCGCCGCGCGGAGCGTGGAGCGTTGGGCGTGGAGCGTTGGGCGTGGAGCGCGATCAGCCGAGAGGAGCGAAGCACGTTCCTGTCCAACATCAAGCGACAACTGCCGCATCTGAGCGAAATGCTCAAAGCACAATTCGGCATGATCGCTGACCAAGTGATGCAGACCTCGCTCAGCTCGAGCCGCGGCGCGAGCGAGCAGATTCGGGTGCGCTCCTTACGCGAGGGAGTCGCCCAGGTCAAAACCGCGCTCGAGATCGCGATTGCGCACGTGAAGGAAAGGCACGACCTCGACGCCGCCAAGGACGACTCCGGCAGCAAGCAGTAAAATCGGCTACCGGCTTCCGCTCAGCGTACTTCGTAGAGCTTGGGATTCGGCCGAAACTCGCGTCCGGCTTTCGCCTGTGGCGCGCCGTCCACCATAACGACATCGCTCGTGAACTCGGAGCGGCCGTCGCGCACGATCCACGTCCCGGCGGCATACACGTCGACTGGGGCTTTCTCCTCCTCGAATGAGCGAACGCGCGCCGCGCTCAAGCCGCCCGACACGACAATCTTTACTTCGCCGAATCCCTCCGCATCGAGCGCGTTGCGGACGTTCCACACGAGCTGCGGATTCACTCCCGTCGGTCGAAACGTTCCCATCTGTGGAATCACCGACTTGTCCACGAGATTCTCCGACGTGTCGAGCCGAACGCCCCAG
>QHUV01000393.1 GCA_003222065.1 Gemmatimonadota bacterium
AACAACACGAAGCTTGCGCCGCTTTTCGGCCGACCACGGCTGATTGTCGGCCTGCCGTTGGGATTTGCGGTCGAGGGAAGTTACGTGCCGCCAGTCTCACTGTCGCACGCCCGGGCGACTCTCGGAAGCGTCGCGCTGTCCCGCATTCAAATCTTGCCATTCTCGGACTCTCGACTGACACTGATGCTCCGGGCACACGGCACGATCGGACGCATACGCGGTTCGATCACCTGTCCGCGCGCCAGTCTGCAAACGGACGCCGCCGGTGCGCCATGCTACGGTACCGAACCATCGCATGACAGCTTCGATCCAAACTCGTTAGGCGCCGAGGGCGCGCTCGCGACCCGGATCGGAGTGATGGACGCGTACGTCGGCGGCGGCGCCAACTGGCTGCGTCCCCACTTCCAGGCGGGATTCACGGACGCCGTCGGCAATGTCGATCACACGACGATCGACGTTGCGCTCATGCGCGCCGCCGTGTTCGCCGGCGCGACCGTTCACGTGCGGCAAATCGTCGCGATCTCCGGCCAGCTGTACACCGAGCCCGCCGACGGGACGACGGTCAGAATCGCCGCCACCTACCGAGTGCGGTAATACGAAGCCGCGACGGCAACCCGAACTCAAACAATGAGGAGCAAGGCACCATGACGCACATGACACGTATGACACTGACTCTGTTGGCACTCACGCTCGCCGCGTGTGGTGGTTCAGGCGGCACTTACGGCGGGATCTCGTCGCCGCCACCGCCGCCGGATCCCCTCACGATTACGGCAAGTTCCTCGCTCACATTCGGACCGTCTTCCCTCACGGTGAACGCTGGTGAGACGGTAAGCTTCGCGTTCGGGAGCGTGGGCCATAACGTCTTCTTCGACGCGCAGACGGGAGCGCCCTCCGACGTTGACGGGGTGAATGCGAACGTCACGGTAAAGCGAGTGTTCGCGACGGCGGGCACCTACCACTACACCTGTCACATCCACCCCTTCATGCAGGGCACCGTCGTCGTGCACTAGCCTGTCACCCCGAGCGAACCAAGGGATCTGCTGGATCGGTCCGTTGGGACGGAGGCTGACTGGCGCGATCGCGCGCCACGCAGTCATTTGTGCTGTAGTCGCCCGACCCGAACGACTCAGCGGCGGGATCACCGTGTCACTTTCACCCGACAGCCTGCGCGAGCTGTTTTTCGCGCAATCGATCGATGGGTTTTTCATCATGATGCTCGATGAGCCCATCGAGTGGAACGACGCGGCCGACAAAGACGCGATACTCGATCACGTCTTTCAGCATCAGCGTATGACCATCGCCAACGAAGCCTACGCCCGACAATATAGGGTTGCGCTTCCGGAGCTCATCGGAAAGACGCCAGCCGAGTTCTTCACGCATGATCTCGAGAGTGGCAAAGCGGGATGGCGCGCGATGTTTGACGCTGGGCACATCCACACCGAGACGGACGAACGCCGCATGGATGGCACTCCGGTGCGCATCGAAGGCCACTATCTCTGCGTCTACGACGATCGCGGCCGAATCACCGGACATCTCGGGATTCAGCGCGATATCACCGATCGCCATCGCGCCGCGGAGGAAACCGCCCAGTCTCGTGAGGAGTTGCGCGCTCTCGCCGCGCGGCTCGAGTCGATTCGTGAAGAGGAGAGGACGCGCATCGCCCGCGAGCTGCACGATGAGTTGGGTCAGTCGCTGACGGGACTCAAGCTCGATCTGGCGTGGATGGAGCGGCGTCTCAACCGTCATTCCCAGTCCGAGCTCGTCGATCGTTGTGCCAATCTCCTCGGCCGTATGGACGACGTGATGATCTCGGTGCGGCGCATCGTCACCGAGCTGCGACCGAGCGTCCTCGATCAGCTGGGACTCGCCGACGCCATCGAGTGGCAGTCACACGATTTCGCGGGGCGCACGGGACTCGCGCTGGACCTCGACATCGATTGCGACTGCAATGCCATGCCCGATGCCGTGACGTCCGCGGTTTTCCGGATGCTGCAAGAGGCATTGAACAACGTCGCCAAGCATGCCAACGCGACCCGTGTTGCGGTGGCGCTGCGTGTCGAGTCGGGCTACTTGTCGCTCGACGTGACAGACGATGGCCGGGGCATCACGCAGAGCGAGATGCGGGGATCGCATTCCCTCGGCTTGCTCGGCCTCCGCGAACGCGCCATCGCGTTAGGCGGATCCGTCACGATTGCCAGCGGCGAGCGGGGCGGTACGAGTGTCGCCCTGCAACTTCCGCTGCGGCCGAAAGCGCCATGATCCGCATTCTCGTCGTCGACGACCATCCGATCGTTCGCGCCGGACTGCGACGTATTGCCGAAGACGATCGCGGCATCACGGTGACCGCCGAGGCGACGAGTGGAGAGGACGCGCTCGCCGCTTTGCGACAAAATGTCGCCGACGTCGTGCTGCTCGACGTCTCCATGCCCGGCTCACCCTTCACCGAAACGCTTCGCCGGTTGCGCGAGGAGCACCCGACGGTGCGCATTCTCGTTCTCAGCGCCCATCCCGAAGATCAATGGGCGGTTCGCGCCTTGCGCGGCGGTGCATCGGGCTACCTAACGAAGGACCACTCGCCGGAGCAATTGCTCGACGCTATACGTCGAGTACATCGCGGCGGCCGATACGTGAGCCCCACGCTCGCCGAGCGTCTCGCGGCGCAGCTGGGCCAGGATTTCGTGGGAGCGCCGCACGAGCTTCTGTCCGATCGCGAGTTCGACGTCCTGCGTGGGTTGGGTGCCGGGCGCACCGTAAAGGAAGTCGCGTCAGCGCTCGACCTGTCGCCAAAGACAGTGAGCACCTACCGCGCGAGGCTCATGGAGAAGATGCAATTCGCGGCGAATGCTGATCTCGTCCGATATTCGGCCGAACACGGCCTGATCGAATACGCCGGAAACGACGGCAAAAGCAAAGTCGCATCGTGAGCGCGGGGCCTACGGAAAATCAGAACGGACGACGATTTCGCCGTCCGTTCGTTTGTTTCCGGGTCAAACGATACTACTGGATGTGCTTCGGCTCGCCGTAAATGAAATTGTCGGCGACGACCAGATCGGCCGCGCCGCCCGCCGACAGGTCGACGGCATTCGCACCTAACGAGCCAGTCCCGAGCGTGATGCGGACGCGCGCGACGATGGCGTCCGCGAACTTGCCACCGACGAACGACAAACCAGCGGCATCAGAGCGCACCGGGGCGGCGATCTTGCCAAGGCTCGTTCCGTTCACGTCGAAGAACTCGATCGTCGTCGCTCCGGCAATGTCGGCGTCGCTGAACACCGCGCCGAAGCCAGTGACGCGCGCGGGAGTCGGTTGGCCAGCGACCTGGAACAAGACGTCCATCACGTTGCTGCCGACTGGCGAGAAAATCTTCGTCGGACTGAACGTGCTAAACTCGTTCGCGTACTCCGCGTTCACCTCGGAGAACTTCAAGCTGTCGTTTCGAAATCCAGTTCCAGGCGTCGTGAACACCGCACCGGCCTTGACGTTCGTGTTGAAGAACGTCGACGGAAAGTCGTTCCTGTTGTCGAACGGATTGGCGCCGGCGCCATCCCACGAGATCTCGCGTCTGCCCGCGGTCTGCTCTCCAGCGACCGCGTTCGCGGGATCACCGAGCAACGCCCGAAATTCCTCGACCTTGGCGGCGATGTTGCCGGTCGCCGAAATCGTTACTGGGACAGGTGGTGGAATCGGACCTGGATTTGATCCATAGTCGCCACTGCACGCACCGAGTGCCGCGAGACCGGTGGCGACGGCGAGCGTGCGGCCAAATGAGCCGTTCATTAGATGTTCTCCTATTCGAGTCGAGTGGGGATTTTCTCTGGGACGAGATGGTAGGTGTCCACCGCTCGGATCGAAATCGGACAGCACGCGGTTGTCGCGTCAGTGTTTGACCCGCGGCGTTGTAGGACGACAGCGGACATCGCCTACGAAGCGGCGCGTGTCATTGCTACCTTAACGCTTGTTGCGTTGCTCATGATCTCCTCTCGCTGGATGGTTGCGGTTGACGTCATCCGAGAAACCAGTCCTGTTCTTCAGCGGAAAGCGTGCGTGGTTGACCTGGCTCGCGCGAAATCACGCCAAATCATCCGGTGTGTTGCTTCGCTTCGCGAAGAAGGCGTCCGGTGTCAAATCGATCAATTACGATCAAGCGCTCGACGTGGCGCTCCGCTACGGCTGGATCGATGGCCAATCAAAGAGTGATGGCGCCGAGTACTGGCTGCAGAAATTCACGCCGCGCGGAAAGCGAAGCATCTGGTCCAAGCGCAACCGCGAGAAGGCGCTCGCGCTGATCGAGAGCGGCCAGATGCGGCGCGCGGGCCTCGCGGAAGTCGAGCGGGCCAAGAAGGATGGACGATGGGAGGCGGCATATGACTCGCCCAGTCGCGCGACGGTGCCTAACGATCTGGAAGCGGCGCTAAGCGAGAACGTCGAGGCGCGGGCATTCTTCAACACCCTCGACTCGCGCAATCGTTACGCCATCCTATTCCGGATTCACACAGCGAAGAAACCCGAAACGCGAGCGAAGCGCATCAGGGAGTTCGTCGCGATGCTCGCGCGAAACGAGAAACTCCATTGAGGAGAGCCGGGAGACGCGAGTGGATCGGGCTGGCCGTCATCGCCCTTCCCTGCCTGCTCTACTCGATGGATCTCACGGTGCTGCATCTGGCGGTGCCGCGTCTCA
>QHUV01000394.1 GCA_003222065.1 Gemmatimonadota bacterium
CCCTTGGGCGGGAAGCTGAGCGTCTTTCCCTGCTCGGCGCTCTGGTAGGCGGTCATGAGCATCTTCACAACCTCGACGCCGTCATCGAACGTGAGTCGAGGTTCTTCCTTGCCGAGAAAGACCCGCGTGAAATGGCGGTCCTCCGCCTCGTAGCCGTACGCGACGGCCTCGTTGGCCACGACTGGCATCAACCCCATTTCGGCATTCTGCTTCTCGACGAGATCTTCTCCGGCCTTTCCCTTTACCTCGCGGCTGAAGAAGAGCTTCAAACCCACGTCGAGCGAGTTCCAGGCGAGCGAATATTCCGGGCCGAGCAGCTCCGCCGAGAGGCGCAAGCCGGCGCCGACAAAGCTCCACGACGTCGTCGCCTCGCCTAACGCGATCGTGCCCTCGTCGGTCTCGAACTCGATGACGACGCTCGCGAAATCCTCCGATGGGGTCTTGGTGTAATCGACCTCATTGCCCATTTCCTTCTTGAGGCGCGCCGCGTACGCGGGCCGCGTCCACTTGAGGCTCGCGATGTGGCCAGTCACGCGCACCGGCTTCACCGTCGAGAGCGGCTCGCCCGGTTTGGTAAGTAAGTGCCTAACGACCAACGCCGAGTGGCACATCATGTCGTTGAGCACGCCACCGCCCTGGAGCTTTCCCTGCCAGAACCACGGCCCGTGAGGCCCGCTGTGCTCCTCGGCGGCGCGCGCGAGATACGGTCGTCCGGTCGTCGCCGCGCCCCGCGCCCACAGCAGCCCGCGACCTCGCTCGACGTCCGGCGCGAAGACCTGATTCTCGAGGTAGCCCTGGGCGACCCCGATGCCCTTCACGAGATCCCGGACGCGCTTTGCCTCGGCGACGTTGCGCGCCAGCGGCTTCTCGCACGCGATCCCTTTGAGCGTCCCCTTCCCGCTCTCGACCGCCTGCACGATCTCCTCGACGTTCTCGATCCGTGCGTGGTTCGGGCCCGTCAGCCAGATCGCGTCGATTGCCGGGTCGGCGACCATCTCCGTGATCGTCTTGTACGGCTTCGCGTCGCCGACGTCGAGCTCCTTTGCGTACGCCGCCGCCGCGGCCGCGTTCTTCTTGTTCGGGCTCCAAACGCCGCGCACGTCCGCGTCGCGCACCCCCTTCCAGCCCAGCATGTGAAACTTCGCGTTGAATCCCGAACCGATGAAGCCGACGCCGAGCCGGGTCATGTGTTGGTTAGTGACGGTTGGTTAGTTGCCATCGGTCTAGTAACTCACGCCAAGCTTCGCTAGTGCCGCGGGCGGACAGCCATTCCATGCCGGCAGGGCGACATTGCCCTTGTATTGCACGTCCTGCCATCCCATCTGACTCGAGAAGAATCCGGACGCGGTGAGATCGCGGAAGCGGCTGAAGAACGCGACCCCGTGATGCATCTCCGGGCGCGCCTTCTTCGGCCATGCAATGTCATCGAGCACCTGGCGACGTTGCGCGTCAGTGGCGCCGACGAACGTCTTCATGAAGCGATGCTCGCACTCGTTGTCGAGCCACGCGAGTCCGCCGTGCATCGCGGTTCTGCTCGCGAGGGACGCGTCGTTGTCGGCCATCAGGAAGTCGATGAACTCCGGCACTTTTGCATCCGTCGCGCTGCCGGAGCGCTCATCCCGCGGAATGATGTAGTCGACGAGGAGCCTAACGGTCGACCACTCGTGCGCGCTAAAGAACGTCGGCGCCGCGACGCCCGTCTGCTCCAACCGCGCCACGGCTCGACTCACTCGATCGAGGTGGTCCGGCGCAACGCCGAGCGACGCCGCCAGCGGCGCCAGACCGAGCACTTTCAATGCGTCACGACGATTCATCTCCGGCATTTAGAGCGCCCCTTCCTTGCGCTGACTGGCAATGAAGTCCGCCGTTCGCCACGACAGCGCGAGAATTGTCCACGTCGGATTCTTGTCCGCTTGCGACACGAACGGCCCCCCGTCGGCGACGAAGAGATTCTTACAATCGTGCGCCTGGCAGTTCGCATTCACCACCGACGTCTTCGGGTCGCTCCCCATGCGCGCCCCGCCGAGCTCGTGGATGATCTGACCGCCTGTCGAGATGTTGTAGCTCTGCTCCTTCGTCGGCATCGGCGAGAAGATCTGCCCTCCCATCTCGGTAATCAGAGCGCGAAACGTCTCGTGCATGTGCTTCACTTGATTGAACTCGTGGTCGGTCCAGTTCCAGTGGAAACGCGCCACCGGAATCCCCCAGCGGTCCACGACGTTTGGGTCGATCTCCAGATACGACTCGTCGTTCGGGATCATCTCTCCCCGACCGGAAAAACCGATCGTCGCGCCGTAGTACTTGCGGTAGTCGTCCTTGAGCTGCTTGCCATATCCGCCGCCTCCCGGATAGCGCTCGACCCCGCCCATGAATCCCGCCGTCGGCGCGTATAGCCCGCCCCAGACCTCGATGTGATAACCGCGCGGAAAGTCCAGTTTCGAGTTGTCCAACCACCACGGCATGTAGAGATGCATGCCGCCGACCCCGTCCTCGTTATGCGGCACGTGGTCCGCCATCGCCGGAATGAAGCCCGCGAGGTCGGTGCCGGTCGTGTCGGTCAGATACTTGCCAACGGTACCACTGCTGTTGGCTAGCCCCTGCGGATGCAGCGACGATTTCGAGTTGAGCAGAATGCGCGCCGACTCGCACGCGCTGGCCGCAAGCACGACGATCCGCGCGTCGACATGGCGATCCAATCCCGTGGTCTTATCGATGTACGAGACACCGGTCGCCAACCCATCTTTCCCAACCGTCACCTCGCGTGCCATCGCGTTCGTGATCAGCGTTAGGCGTTTCGTCGCCAGTGCCGGCGCGATCAGGACGTCGGGGCTGGAGAAATTCGCCTTGACGCCGCAGCCGCGGTTGCACTGGCCGCAATAGTGACAGGAGGCTCGCCCGTTCAACGGCTGGGTGAGGATCGACAGCCGCGCGGGAATGCAGGTAACGCCCAGCTTGTCCGACGCCTTCTTGACGAGCAACTCATAACAGCGCGGCTTCGGCGGCGGCTGAAAGATGCCGTTAGGCTCGTTAGGCAGATTTTCGTGGCTGCCGAACAGCCCGATCAGCCGGTCGACGCGGTCGTAGTACGGCGCGACGTCGCCGTAGCCGATCGGCCAATCGTCACCGAGGCCGTCGCGTGTCTTCCCCTGAAAATCCCGTGGCCCAAAGCGGAGCGAGATGCGCCCCCAGTGATTCGTGCGCCCGCCGAGCATCCGCGCGCGCCACCACAGGAACTTCGACCCTTCGGCAACCGTGTACGGCTCGCCCTCGATCTCCCACCCGCCGTCGCACGCGTCGAACTCGCCGAACGGCCGCGTCTTGATCGACGCCCCGCGCCGCGCCGACG
>QHUV01000395.1 GCA_003222065.1 Gemmatimonadota bacterium
AAGACCGTCGAGTAAAGATCCGGCGACAGCATCCCATGATCTGCCGCGTCTGCGCCGGTCCGGACAAAATGACGTTGCGATCACGATTCACGGAACCCGTTAGGCAGCGAACCGATCGGTCGCTCAGCTCTTCGGGCAAAAGGCGTCGATCTGCCGCTGCACGTACGGCTCGAGCTGGCCGAGGTAGTCGAGGAACTGCTTGGCCGCTTCCGGCGACACCTCCTGTCCAGCTTCCAATCCGGCGCGCGCGACCGGTAGTGTTTCGGCGCCGAGATGAGAGAGCTCACAACTTTGCGTTTTCTCGCTCATTTTCGGCGCGTCGGCGACTGCCGATTGGGTGATACTGTACGCCGCGACGCCGAGCAGAAACGCCGATTGTGGCGTCCGTCGCAGGGTGTCGGCGAGCGCGAGAAAGCGCATCGCGAGCTGAAAGTCGTCGCGCGACTTGGTGCCGTTCGCCGCTTTGAGAAGAGCGTTCCCTCTGCCTAACGCGAACTGCGCGACAAGCGCCGTGTCTTCCCCGCGGGTCAGGGCGCGGCGCAACGCGACGAGCGCGCTGTCGGGCCGTCCGAGCTCGATCTCGCCCTGCGCGATCATCAGCTCGCCGCGATCCAGCGTGGAATCGACGGCGAGCGCCTGACGAGACGCGGCGAGCGCCTCGGCGAGCTGACCTTTGGACCGAAGGTCGCGCGCATTCATCGACAACAGGTCGGCGCTCTTTGGAAAGAGAGCAATGCCTCGCGGCAGGACCGAATCGGCTTCGCTCTTCACGAATTGCGAGTAGAGTGTGTACAGCTTCACGTCACCGGGAAAGGCGACGACTCCGCGGGCGGCGATCGCCAGCGCTTTGTATGTCTGACCGTTCGCGCGATACGCCGACGCGAGCCGCAGCATCAGGACCGAATCCCTGGCCGTCGTCGAGTCAGACGCCAGTAATGCCTCTCCCGCCTTGATCGCCGCTGGCCAATGTCTGTTTTCGTACGTCACGCGCCACGCCAATCGTAGAAGCAAGAGGTTGTCGGGATGGCCCTCGGCGGCGCGAAGGATGAGGGGCTCGGCACGACGCGCGCTCCCGCCGTACACCATCGCCAGTACCACGCGCTCGGTCAGCTCGAGATTCGCCGTGTCTGTGTCGGCGAGACGCAGCCAATACGTCGCCGATTCGTCCCGGTTGTGCAGCGTGTCGAGCGCGATTGCGGCACTCTCCAACCCATGGGGATTGAGGGAATCCCCGGCGAGCACGCCGCGCGCCGCGGCAAGGATCTCCGTCGCCGGCGCGCCGGTCGCGCGTAGGGCCCACGTTAGGCAGACGTGAGCGAGCACACCCTGCGGATACGCGGCGACGGCCTCGCGAGCGAACTGTAACGCGCGCTGGGGCTCGGCGTCGCGCAGCGCGTTTTCGCATCGCCGTTGTGGCACGAGCTCGTTGCGCGCGGCAGCCAGCTCGCGCGCGAACTGCTCGGCCGCGAGCCCAAGATCTGTTCCGGTTGTCGTCGGCAGCGGCTCGGCCATGCGGAGGTCGCGCATCAGGACCAGCCGGCCCGAGATCCGCACGCTCTTTGACTTACGGTCGACCGTACCGACGACGTACTCGTCCGCACGCATGTAGCGCCCAAGCGTCCGAATCATCGCCTCGTCGAGAACCGTGTCCTCCGGCATGCCGGATTTCGTGAGCTGATATCGGATGTCGCCGCCGGAAATGACGTCGACCTCGCGCCGATTCGAGAGCTTGGCGACTCGCGAGCGGACCTCGTCCCCAGCCTTCCGCCCATAGCCGAAATCGGATCCTTCGCGCGGCGTGAAGTTCGTGATGAGTAAACCCTGACGGGTGAACTCAGTGGATTTCTTCTGTGCTCCGGCCGGAGTAGCCCTCAACGCGCCAAGCGCGCACGACAGTCCGAACACAGCGATTGCGGCGCCGCCGTTGGCGCGCAAGATCGATTTCCCCACCTCGTTCCTCCGCATGACGTGCATCACGAGTGTCCCGCAAATGTACGCGCGCCACCGCGCCGGCGCTGAGTGGCCAACGTACCGTCAGGGGACGACAAGCAAGCCAACCTGACCACCGAAATCGTCCGAGACGCGGGGTAGATTAGGCGGCGCAATCCATTCTCCCCCGTTGACACGCAACGCGACCCGATGCGGTCCCGAAGGGATCGCGCGTTGAAGCGTCCACGCTCCGTTAGGCTCCTGCGTCAGCGCGACCGGCTCCCAATCCGTGAAATCCGCCATGAGCTCCACGCTCGTTGCCGACCGGACACGGATCGAGACGAGACGGATACTATCGCTGCCCACACGGACGGCGAGGCTCCCGCCGTCGTCGTCGCGCACCACCCGCTGAATACGATCGATCGTGGTCGCGGAAGCGCTCGGCAAGCCGAGGCGCAACGACACGGCAACGTAACGGACGGACGGAACGGCGCGCGCTACATCCTCGAGCGCACGACCCGCGGCGAAGACGATCGCGGCCCGGGGCGCCAACCACACCGCCGCGCTTGCCGAGCCCCAACTCAGCGGCGCCGAAGGCCTGGCGTCTGTAAGGCGCATTCCGCTGCCGACGAGAAGCTCCACCGGGCCAGTGCGGTGTTTCCAGTATGCCATCACATCGCCATAGCGCTGGACCTTGCCGCCGTCCGGGGAGACGCCAGCGTCGGTGAACGCGATCGCACCCGATAGCTCGTCGCGACCGAAGCCATCCGGACGAACGAAACCGCCGCCGGCGCCCGCTGATCCGGTGGGGCATAGCGCGAGGCGTAGAGAACAGCCTGTCCCGTGTATCGATCGTCCGCGGTCCGCGCCGCAATACCATTCCCGGAGAGCTCACTCTCCGACGTTGCATAGCGAAATTGACCCGCGGCCGTCAAAACGCTCGTCGCCATGAGTCCGGGCTGACGCAGCAGCGCGCCGCCAATGTCGACGCTTCCCTCGGCCACGGCACGAGCCGCCTGACCACGGGCGCGCGGGCCAATGACCAGGAGGAGAAGACCGGTAACGCAAAGCCGATGCACCGGCTAAGCGTACAGTCGGGCACGCGGGCCCAAAAGGCCGCGTAGCTCGTCGCCTACTCTCCGCGTCGCTCAGCGGCGCCGTTGCTATGGTTTCTTCGCTCCGCCCAGCGCGCTTGTTCCGGGTGCACTCACGTCTCCCGCGACCGCCGCTCCGCCTGCGGGCGGAAGCACCGCTGTGAGGCCGCGCGCCCTCACGTCCAACGCCGCCTCAGGCGAGGCACCCGCGGCGACGTACGAACGCACGTCCTCGTTGAGCGCAATGAGCTGTTCATCGCGGGCGCCGCGACGCAGGAGATCGGCCACCGCGCGCGTTGCTCGCGCGACGGAGACGCCGCTGGCGACCAATTGCGTGAGCACGCCGAGCGGCACGGCGACCGACTCGTTAGGTCTAATGGCGCGCATCGTGGCGAGCGCTTCGCGCGTTGCCCCGTACGCGAGGGCATCGGCGCCGGCGGCGATGTCACGAGGACCCGGCGTGGGCGCGAGGGCGTCGCGGGCGAGCTCGAGTCGCCGCAGCAGCGCCGACACGGCTGCCTGGATGCGCGGTCCCGCGGCACGCTTCGTTGCCCCCTCGAGCGCCTTGTCGACGAGCGGCTCGACTGGCAAACCACGCGTGCGCGCACTGTCCACGCTCCGCATCACGACGGCTTGCGTCGCGCTGTCGAGACGCCCCCCGAGACGCGTCGTATCCTGCGCGACGAGACGCTTCGACAGCGCCACTATGGCAAGGAAGACCAGCGTACGAATCGTCATGGGCGTCCGACGATGATCACCGAACCGGTGACGCCGAAGTCCGGATCGCGCGCCACCGGCGCGCGCTTGTCGACCGTCCACGTCGAGTCGACGAGAAAGGCATAGATGTGTCGCCCGCGTTGTATCGGTAGGGTCACCGACCAGAGTGTGCTCGCCGGCTCCCGCTCGAGCGGCATGGACTTCCAGACGCCGACAAAGAGTACGCCGATCACGGCGGCGGCGGCGAGCGACGCAAGTGCCCCCCAGCGCGGCCACCGTGGCGAAGCAAAAGGCAGCAGGTCGTCATCGTTAGGCGATGTGTCCACCGCGCGCACGCGGGCCGCCGACGCGACGATACGCGCTATCGTCCCGGTCCCCGCGGGCGGAAGTGCGCGCAGGCTCTCGAGCGCGCGCTCCACGATCTCACCCGGCTCGCCGCGCCGCTCAGCCACGATACCTCCGCGTCAGCCGCGCTCGGAGATGATCGCTCGCACGCTTGACGCGCATCTTCAGCGCCGATTGTCGCACGCCGGTGATGCGCTCGATCTCCTCATACGAGAAGCCCTCCACGTAATGCAGCAAAAAAATCTCCCGATTGTACTCCGGTACCTCGGCGAGCGCGCGACGCACGTCGTCGCCCCACTCCTGGTCGAAGGTCGCGTCCGGTCGATCCGGTGAATGCAGCGTCTGCAGTACCGAGTCGTCCGAAACGTCCGCCGATTCGTGACGCTGCTGCAGCAGGTTAGCCGTGCGACAGCAGTTGCCGAGGATTCGGAAGAGCCAGGAATCAAAGCGCTGCCGCTCCTCGTAGCGCGGCAGAGCGCGATACAGTCGCACGAACGTCTCCTGAACGACGTCGTCCGCATCGGCGGTGTCGCGGAGCATGCCCTGGGCGAAGCGCATGCACCGGGAATAGTACCGCTCGACGATCACCTCGAACGCCTGGATATCGCCCAGCTTCGCGCGATTGACGAGTGTCGAATCGACGGTTGGCCGGGCGGGTTCGCGGTCGGGCAAAGGGGAGACGGACGGAGAGGATCTCATTCGGTCACCGAGAAGCTAAACCTGATCGAGGGGGAGGGGGTCACTCAGGCGTGCTTGAAGAGCGGGAACCGCGTAAACGGCGGATACCGCGTAAACGGCGGATACCGCGTAAACGGCGGATACCGCGTAAACAGCGAGAACCGCCTGAGGAGCGTTATGTATGAAAGAAGGCTTTGACGCCTCGACCGAAACGTGTTCGGGCACCACATTGCCGACCACCGACCACCACCCCAACCCATTCCCCTCTCCCCGTGCGCAATTCTTCATTTCTTCGCCATTGGCGTGCGTGCGCCGTAGTCGGCGCCTCTAGCGTCGTCGCCTTTTCGGCGTCCGGTCAGGGCAAGCGGCCGATGACCTTCCTCGATGTCCAGAACATGCGACAGGTGGGGACACCGGAGCTGAGCACGGATGGCCGCTGGCTGCTGTATACGGTGAGCGTTCCTGATTGGAAGGAGGCGCGCCGCCAGTCGGACATTTACGTCGTAAGCACCGAGCGCGGTGTCTCGAGCACGCGTCAACTCACGTACACCAAGGACAAGACCGAGACGACGCCGCGCTGGTCACGCGATGGCAGCTTCTTGGTCTTTGCGTACGACCGCGACGCGACACCACGCGAGGCGACGCCTGGCGGGTCGGTCGCACCACGGGCGGTCGCCGCACCGAACCTCCCGGCCGGCGGCGCCTTCGCCGCGGCGGGCGGCACCGCGGCCGGGACGCAGCTTTACGTCATGCATCCCGACGGCGGCGAGGCGCGCAAGATCACCGACGCGCGCGACGGCGTCTCGACGTTCGCATTCTCTAAAGACGGCAAATGGCTCGTCTATCGTTCGGGTCGCGCCGATGAAGAGCAGCTGTACGCGCTCTCGGTGTCGGCCATCGCGGGCGGCGATTCACTCAAGCCGGCGCAGCTTACCCATCAGCCGACGGGCGTCGGCTTGTGGCAGCTCGCGCCGGATTCGCGGCGCATCTACTTCGTGACGTCGGACACCGTAGACAAGGACGAGCGCGCGCGCTTCGACAAGCGATTCGATGTGCGCGTCCGCAATCCGGAGGCGCCGATCTCGAGTCTCTGGGCGGTCGATCTCGACGGCAAGCAAACGAGCCGATTGACGCGCGACACGTCGTACAGCGTCGGCAACTTCACGGTCTCGGACGACGGCAAGTGGATCGGTTTTCACGGACTCTCGCCGAACCGCTACGAGCGGAACATTCTCGAGCAGAACGACAACGCCGACCTGTATCTGCTGGACGTCGCCACCGGAAAGATCGAGCGCCTAACGACCAACAAGGACATCGCCGAGGGGCCGGTGAGCTTCTCGCCCGATGGGCGATACGTCGCGTTCAGCGCCCCGGACGATTTCCAGTTCATGCACCTGAACAAGGTCTATGTGCGGGAGTTGGGGAGTCGTGGCGGAATGTTCAGAAAGATCGGCGCGAACTTCGATGGCGACGTCACGGTTGGATGGTGGTCGAAAGACGCAAAGACGATCTTTTTCAACGAGGGGATCAAGGCGACCGAGCAATTGTGCGCGGTTGACGTCCCGTCGGGTGAAGTTCGCCAGCTGACGCACGAGAAGGCGTCGCTGCGTGCCGCGCAGGATCCGGAGAGCGGTCGCCTAACGATCACCTACTCCGACCCGAAGACGCCGCAAACGCTATTCACGGTGAGCTCCATGGCTGACATCGGCGATCGCGGCAAGTGGGTGCAGCTCACCGATGCCAATCCGTGGGTCCGCGGTTCCATCGAACTTGGCGACGAGGAGGAGATCACCTGGAAGTCGAGGGACGGACGGATGGTTGGCGGAGTACTTCTCAAGCCGGTGGGCTACCAGCCTGGTAAGCGCTATCCTCTGATCGTGGCGATCCACGGCGGGCCGGCGGGGGCGGACCTCTTGAATTTCAACGGCGGTTACGGCTCGCAAGTGTATGCCGGCGCTGGCTACGCGGTGCTGATGCCGAACTATCGTCAGTCGACGAACTACGGCCAGCGCCACAAGATCGAGAGTCAGGGAGACTACTTCACGAAGGGCTTCGACGACATCATGACCGGCGTCGATTATCTCATCGCGCAGGGGATCGTCGACAGCACGCAGATGGGTGCGTTAGGCTGGAGCGCCGGCGGGCATTACTCGGATTGGATTCTCACGCACACAAACCGGTTCAAGGCGATCAGCACCGGCGCCGGCACCTTCAACTGGATCTCGATGTACGGTGAGAGCGATACGCAACGACTGCGTCAATGGTACCTCGGCGACAAGCTCTGGTACGACGACATGGAGCATTGGTGGCGCCAGTCGCCGGCAGCGTACGTCAAGAACGCGAAGACGCCGACGATGATCCACGTCGTGGACGGTGATCCGCGGGTGCCGCGTCCCCAGAGCGAGGAGCTGCACATGGCGCTCAAGCGGTTAGGCGTGCCGACGGAATTCTGGGTATACCCGGGCAACTCGCACGGGATTCCGGATCCGCGCAATCAGTACCTGAAGTCGATGGGCGAGATGGCGTGGATGGATTACTGGGTGCGGCACAGCGGTAAGAAGTTCCAGTGGCGCGACGTGTTGAAGTCGGTGGAGGACGCGCCTAACGGCCGGCCGACGGTGAGCATGAGCCGCTAGTTGAGCAATTTTCGATCGGCCTAGTGCGGCCGGGCCGAGGCACGTGTTTCCGTCGGCG
>QHUV01000396.1 GCA_003222065.1 Gemmatimonadota bacterium
TATGGATAGACGCGAAAGATCCGCGGCGCATGATCGAAGCCGACGACGGCGGCGGCGAGGTGTCCATCGACGGCGGCAAGACGTGGACGGACGAGGATTTCGCGACGGCGCAGATGTATCACGTCATCGCGACCAATCACTTCCCGTATCACGTCTGTGGCGCACAGCAGGACAATTCCACGTTATGCGGGCCGAGCAGATCGCCCGGCGGTACTATCGACATCAGTGATTGGAAGGAGGCCGGTGGCGGCGAATCGGGTTGGATCGCCGCGCGCACCGATGATCCGGATGTCGTCTACGCGGGCAGCTATGGCAATCTGCTCACCCGGAAGGACATGCGGACAGAGCTCACGCGCAACGTGAATCCGTGGCCCGACAATCCGATGGGCCACCCGGCGCGAGATCTCAAATACCGTTTTCAATGGACCTTCCCGATCATTTCATCGGCTCATGATCCGAATGTGATCTATGCGGGCTCGAACATGGTCCACAAGTCGACGAACGGCGGCCAGAGTTGGACGGTGATCTCGCCCGATCTGACCTACGCCGACCCTGCCACGTTAGGCAATTCGGGTGGGCCGATAACGAAAGACCAAACTTCCGTCGAATACTACGCTGTCATATTCGTGATCGAGGAATCGCCGCTGGATCCCAATGTCCTGTGGGCCGGCTCGGATGACGGCAAGATTTCGCTCACGCGCGATGGCGGGAAGACGTGGAGCACTGTCACTCCGCCCGACATGCAGAAGTACACGCGCGTCTCGAGCATCGATGCGTCGCACTTCGGCGCCGGCATCGCGTACGTCGCCGCGAACCGCTATCAGCTCGACGACAACCGACCGTTGATCTGGAAGACGCAGGATTTTGGCAAAACATGGACGCGCATCGACACCGGCATCGATCAGACCGAGTTCACGCGCGTCGTGCGCGAAGATCCCGAGCGCCCCGGTCTGCTCGTCGCGGGCACGGAGCGCGGCGTCTGGTTCTCGCTCGACGACGGCCGCGGTTGGCAGAAGCTGCAGCTCAATCTGCCGATCGTGCCCGTGCATGATCTCACGTTCAAGAACGGCGACATCATTCTCGCGACGCATGGCCGCTCGTTCTGGGTGATGGACAACGTCTCCACGCTCGAGCAGCTCACGACGGAGGTGATGGCGAGCGACGCGCATCTCTTCAAGCCGCGCGATCAATATCGAGCGAGCTTCGGTGGCGGCTTTGGTGGCGGGCGGCGCGGTGCCGGCGGCGCGGCGGCAATCACGCCGGAGAACGCGCCGCAGCATCCCGTCGGCGCGAATCCCACCGGTGGCGCCATCGTTCAGTATTGGCTCAAGAGCGTGAATCAAGAAGTCGCGGTCGACGTGCTCGACGGGCAAGGGAAGCTCATTCGCAGCTACACGAGCAAGCTCGATTCGACGGCGTACGCGGACTCGGTGCGGCGCGAGCAACGGAATCGTTCGCGCATGGACAGTCTCCGCGTGGCCGGCGTCGCCGACGACAGCATTCGCAAACTTGTCCAAGTTGCACCCGACGCCGCGGGCGGCATCGACCCGGCCAGCGACGACGACGGATTCCGCGCCCCGCCGACGCCGCGCGCGCCCAATCGTCGCGGCATGAACACGTTCGCCTGGAACATGCGCTACCCGGACGCGTCGACGTTCCAGGGAATGATTCTCTGGGCGGCAAGTACGCAGGGACCGCCAGCTCCGCCGGGGACGTACAGCATTCGCCTAACGGTGAGCGGCAAGCCCATCGCAACAGAATCCTTCCGATTACTTCCTGATCCGCGCTCCAAGGGCGTAACGAATGCCGACTACGCGGAGCAGTTCGCGTTGCTCACCAGGATTCGCGATCGCTTCACCGAGACGAACGACGCGGTGAAGACGATTCGCTACATCAAGCGCGAGCTGGCGGACCGGCGTCGTCGCATCGCCGCCGACCGTCAGGCGACGTTCGGTACGGCGGCAATGGCCCTCGAGCAGGCGCTGTCACAGGTCGAAGACTCGCTGTACCAGACCAGGAACCGCAGCGGCCAGGATCCGCTGAACTATCCGATCCGGCTCAACAACAAGCTCGGCGCGCTGATGGGCGTCGTCGGCAGCTCCGACGGGCGGCCGACGCAACAGTCGTATTCAGTGTTTACTGAACTCTCCCATCAGCTCGACCGCGAGCTGCAGACGATGAAGCGATCGGTGGACACGGGCTTGCCGCGGATCAACTCGATGTTGCGGGATGCGGGGCTGCCGCCGATCGAGGCGAAGCCGGTGGACGCGCCGCCCCCGCGCCAGGTGGCGGCGCAATAAGGCCAGATCGTCCCATAGGAGTCGCAAGCGCTGCGCGCTTGCTCCTACTCCGCTCGCCGCGAGGAGCGGGAGCGCGCGCATCGCGCGCGCGACTCCAAATAGGATTGATCTGCTGTGAGCGTCAGCGAACAGCAGATCCCTCGCTTCGCTCGGGATGACGGACAAGTAGCTTCGCTCAGGATGACAAATGGGCAAACGGCTCGTACCCCATCCCCATCGAGTGATAGCCCTTGTCGACATAGACCGTCGTCCCGGTGATACCGCCAGCCAACGGAGAACACAGGAACGCGGCGACGTTGCCGACGTCGCTCGGCTCCAGTGGACTCGTTAGGGGGGCGGTCTTCGCCACGTACTCCACCATCCGCTCGATGATCCCGATCGCGCTCGCCGCGCGCGACGCCCACGGACCCGCCGAGATGGTGTTCACGCGCACACCGAACTTGCGGCCGGCCTCGAATGCCAGTGTGCGCGTGTCGCTCTCGAGCGCGGCTTTCGCCGACGACATTCCGCCGCCGTAGCCGGGAATCACCCGCTCGCTCGCCATGTACGTGAGCGAAACCACCGAAGCGTTGTCGCGCATCAGTGGTCCGAATCGCGCGATCATGGAAACAAGCGAGTAGGCGCTCACGCTGACAGCTGTCAGATAGCCGTTGCGACTCGTCTCGAGCAACGGCTTCTTGACCTCGGGGCCATTGGCCAGCGAGTGCACGAGAATATCGAGTGGCTTGTCGCCAAAGTCATCCGTTAGGCGCTTCGCCACGCCCTCGATCGTGCAGTCGCCGACGTCCTTGTAGCGCTTGTTGCCGCGCACGTCCTCCGGTATGTCGTCGTACCGGTCGTACGCCGCATCGAGTGCATAGATCTTCTCGAACTGCAGCAGATCACCGGATCGCAGCCGGCGCGACGCGTCCATCTTGCCGCGCTCGAGCAGATTCAGAAAAATGTTGAGCGCCGGCGGCCACGTACCGACGCACACCGTCGCCCCGGCCTCGGCCAACGCTTTCGCGATCGCGAAACCGAACCCGGCGTCATCCGCGACGCCGGCGACGAACGCACGACGCCCCTGCAGATCGATTGGTAGCATGGCGGAAGTCTAGCCCAAAAGGGCTGAAGACTCTCGCTTTCATTAGCGCGCTCTCATCTGCCTGTCGGTGCGTGTTCGGATGACGCCGCGAGCCATGTCGCACTATGATGGAGACGCGGCTTACGGAACTCCGAATGGCGACCGTTC
>QHUV01000325.1 GCA_003222065.1 Gemmatimonadota bacterium
ATGTGCGCAAATTGTCCAAGGAATTCGGCACGGCCGCGGCGAACCAGCGTTGCGAGATCGGGATTGTGATCGGCGAAGTACAGAAACCGGGCCGTCGCCAGAAACTCTTGCCCCTGAAACAGCA
The DNA here is from genome assembly GCA_003222065.1 of Gemmatimonadota bacterium. GTDB lineage: Bacteria > Gemmatimonadota > Gemmatimonadetes > Gemmatimonadales > Gemmatimonadaceae > AG2. The sequence continues at coordinate 125 of QHUV01000325.1, forward strand.
TTGGTGATTGTGGGAGCAGCAGCAGGAGCGCGGTCATCGCGCGATATCGCGCTGGCGACGTGAGCTGATGCGGTCGGTCGCCCGTCGCCGCGTTCGCCAGCTGATCGTGGTTCTGCAAGAAGTTGATGAAGTGCATAAGTGGGACGTCGAACACCGGTGTGCCGCGCCGGCCCTGCTGCCACTCATATCCCTGTCCCTGATAGAGGAATCCGTATTTCGCCGTCGAGACGAACTCCTGCGCGACGCCCCGGTAGCCGCTGTAATACGCTTCGTCGCGGCCAGTCAGCGCGACGAGCGCGCTGTGGTGAAAGTCGTCATTCCACATTGCATCGAGCGCATAGCCGCCGGCATTGCGCGTACGGAGGAGCTTCGAGTCCTCCGGTTCGTTTTCCGCGACGATGATCGTACTGTTTGGGCGTGCCGACTCGCGTACGTGGGCGGCGACTTCGGCGATGATGTGTGTCGGCGAGGTATCGAAGATCTGTTGAGTCGCATCGAGCCGGAGGCCGTCGAAGTGGAATTCTTCGATCCAATAGGCCGCGTTGCTGGTGAAGAACTCGCGCACCGGCGCCGAGTCGTCTCCGTCGAAATTGAGCGCCTCACCCCATTCCGTGCTTCCCTTGAAGTAGTGTTCACTAAACTGCTTGAGATAATTGCCGTCCGGACCGAGATGGTTGTACACGACGTCGAGGATGACGCCTAGGCCGTGCGCGTGTGCGTCATCGATGAACGCACGGAGGTCGTCGGGCGCGCCGTAGTGATGATACGGAGCGAATAACGCGACGCCGTCGTATCCCCAGCCGAATCGCCCGGGAAACTCCGCGACCGGCATCAACTCGATCACGCTAATCCCAAGCTCGCTCAGCTCGGCGAAATGCGCTCTCGCGGCGGTGTATGTCCCCTCGGGCGTAAAGGTCCCGACGTGAATCTCGTAGAGTACCGCGCCGGCGAGCGTGGGCCCGGGCCAGCCGGCATCAGCCCACGCGTACTGACGAGCGTCGACGATCTGCGATGGACCGTGCGGACCCGTCGGTTGGAAGCGCGACGCAGGATCCGGAAAGTCGCCGCGCTCATCGAGGCGAAACTTGTAGAGCGTTCCCGCCCTCGCGCCCGGCACCATCCCCGAGAAGTAACCTGTCCCTTCGGCATCGAGCTCAGTTGTCGAGATAGTCGCGTCGTCGATGCTCCTTTCGACGAATGAAACCGTGGTGCGCCGTGGCGCCCACACTCTTGCGTGGATGGAACCGTCGGGGGCGACTTCGGCGCCTATGGGAGAACGTCGCCATCCCGGGACCTGGAGCGCGACGGTCGCGTGCGGATTGACCATGACGGTCATTAATCCGGGCAGGATCGATACCAGGTTTTCACGTGATTCGGCGCTGGTCGGGCACCTCGTCGCGAGCCGGAAATGACACCTTTTTAGGGTGTGATTGGACGCACGTCATGCGTGACTCGCTTCACAGCGCAGGCGTCTTTTTACTGCGGGGACGACGTAGGCCAAGGCGTCCGCTCTTTCGCTCCCCTCCCGTCTTCTATATCTCTTGGGGACCGCGACATATGCCTCAGTCAACCCCTTCTACTTCCGCAGCGAACGTCGCTGTTTCCTCCCCCGACCAAAACGGCGCGGGGGCTTCTGGGAACATTCGGCGGACCGAGCAATTAGAAGCGCTGGGCAGGGCTGTCGGCGGCAGTCTCACAGTACTGGCCGTGCTGGGCTGCGACCTCAACGAACACAGCGAATGGCGCAGCGCCGCGTTTCTAGCGCGGGAAGAAGCGACCGGTGCGCTATTGGTCGCCGCGCTGAACGAACGGACTGGGGCGGGGGCCGGATATGACGTGACGCTCTGGCGTTCACTGGAGGAGTCGCTGCCTGGTCCGATCAGTTGGTGCCCGCAGTGCAGTGCTGAGGTTGACGGATGGACCCGAAACTGTTCTTGTGGAGCGGACCTCGCTGGCATATCACCGGGTACGGAGAACGAGCGACAAGAACTCCTTGAACAAGTTCGCCAGTCGGTTGCGGGGGAATTCGAGCTGCTTGGCAGTTTGCCATATGCAGCGGGTGGTGGACCGGCGTACTTTGCTCGACGGACCGAAGGGAACGCAGTTGTGGCCCTTCGTATGCACGCGGACGGCACGTTCGATGATGGCACTAAGCGCATCTCTCTCTCGCTGTCCGAGCCTCTGGGGGAGATGGGCTCTGGCGCGTCTTCGGTAGTGCGCCGTTCGCCGCATTCGGGGCCAGTCCGGTTTACCCCAGTAGACTCGATCAGTGTCGTGACCGACGAAACCGCATCACGCCGCGTCAGCGGAAAGAACAATCGGGTCGAGAGCCGTTCGGCTGCCGATGCGACGACGCTTGGCGCGAGCATTCTCGGATCGGGCCTTCTCGCGCAGCAGCCGACGCCGGGCGAAAGCGAAGCGGTGGCGATCGCGAAGGTGTGCCCGCAGTGCGGCGTCGAATACGACACGGCTTCGCGCTTCTGCCCGAATGACGGAACGCCGCTTCGACCCAAGGGGTCGACCGACCCGTTCGTCGGACGCGTGCTCGCCGAGCGTTATCACATGCTGAAGCGGCTCGGCGAAGGTGGAATGGGAAAGGTCTATCTCGCCGAGCACGTCAAAATGAATCGGCACTGCGCCGTCAAGGTGATGAACGGCGCGTTGCTCAACGACTCCGATTCCGCGCAACGGTTTGCGCGTGAGGCGTCGAACGCGGCGCGGATTATCCATCCGAACGTGGCCGCGGTGTTCGACTACGGCGAGGCGGACGGCGTCGTCTATCTGGTCATGGAGTACGTCGAGGGCGAGTCGATCACGCGGCTGCTCGAGCGTGAAGGAATGCTCCCGCCGGCACGGGCGGTCGACATCGCGCACCAGGTCGCGGAGGCGCTCGTCGCCGCGCACGAGCTGGGAATCGTCCATCGCGACCTGAAGCCGGACAACATCATCATCGCTCCAGGCAAGAACGGCCGCGACATCGCGAAGGTCGTCGACTTCGGTATCGCGAAAGCGATCGAAGAGGGGCCCACTGAATCGCTCACGCGCACAGGTCTCGTCATCGGGACGCCGGAATACATGAGTCCCGAACAGCTCCTCGGCGACCCGGTCGACGCGCGCAGCGACATCTACAGCCTGGGCTGCATTGTTTATCAAATGCTCACCGGTCGTCGCCCATTCGACGAGCCGACGCGTGAGCAAATGATCAAGCGGCGTTTGACCGAGAAAGCGCCGCACCCGCGCGATCTCGTGGCGGATCTGCCGAAGACGCTCGACCTCATCGTCGCGCGGTTGCTGGCGCGCACGCCGCATGACCGCTACGCGACGGCCGCGGAGGTACGCGACTTGTTGATCCCGGCGATCGCGCTCGAGGGCGGATTCGACGATCCGAGCTGGCGTCCCCCGACGCGAAGCAACCCGACGATCTTCATCCAAGCAGCCGAGCAGCCCACGCAGGAGATGACGCCATATCCGGGTGTCGCTGTGCATCGGTTGCTTTGGCGACAGCCGAAGGTGATTGGCGCCGCTGCTGCCGTCGTTATCGCGTTGGGTCTCACGACGACGCTCATCGGGCGCAGCATGCTCGACACGCGTTCGA
>QHUV01000326.1 GCA_003222065.1 Gemmatimonadota bacterium
TCGCATCGTGATCAAGGTGCTGCGCGAGGAGCTCGCTGCAGGCCTGACGGCGGAGCGCTTTCAGCGCGAGATCCACCTCGCGGCGCGACTCCAACATCCACACATCGTCCCGCTCATCACCTCCGGCGAAGCTGGAGCGCTTCCGTTCTACACGATGCCGTTCATCGAAGGAGAGTCGTTGCGCGAGCGCCTGCGCAGAGAGGGCGAGCTGCCCATTGGCGATGCCTTACGACTGCTTCGCGAGCTGGCGGAGGTGCTGGCCTATGCGCACGCACACGACGTCGTGCATCGCGATATCAAGCCTGAGAACATCCTCCTCTCCGGCGGCCACGTGATGGTCACGGACTTCGGTGTTGCCAAAGCGCTCTCCAAGGCCACGCATTCCAACAGCGACAGCGTGACCGGCACTGGTATCGCGATCGGGACGCCAGGATACATGGCGCCAGAACAGTGCACAGGCGATCCGACCATCGACCATCGCGTGGACATATACGCGCTAGGCGTCGTCGCGTACGAGATGTTGACGGGCGAACCGCCCTTCGCCTATCACAGTGCGGCGAAGCTCGCCGCCGCGCATGTGATGGAGACACCTCCGCCGCCCACGGACCGGCGGGCCGCTGTGCCGCCGGCCGTCGCGCGGCTTGTCATGCGCTGCCTCGAAAAGCATCCCGCGGATCGACCACAATCGGCGACCGATCTCGCGCGCGATATCGACATCGCGATGAGAACATTCGAACAGAGTAATGCATCGCCGGTTGTTGAATCGACGACAGCTCAGCTGCATGAGCAACGGCTGCGAATCCGTGCTGGGCTCGCGGTTCTTATACTCGGCCTCGTTGTTGGAGGTGCGCTCTATTGGCGATCGACCATCGCGAGTCAGCAATTCAGTGATGAGGGGAATCCTTCCGCACGACGTCAATCGGCAGGATTGAGAACGGTCGCCGTACTGCCGTTCGACAACGTGAGCCGAGATCCGCGCGAGGAGTACTTCTCGGACGGAATGACGGATGAGCTCACGAGCGCGCTCGGAAAAATTCCAGGACTCCGCGTCGCCGCGCGCAGCTCTGCCTTCACGTTCAAGGGACGAGTCGCCGACGCGCGGGAAATCGGCGAACGATTGCACGTTGCGTCCATGTTGCAGGGGTCGGTACGTCGATCCGGCACCAAGCTGCGAATCACAGCGCAGCTCGTGAATGCAAGTGATGGCATGGCGGTCTGGGGCGAAACCTACGAACGCGCGGAAGCGGACATCTTCGCGATTCAAGACGACATTGCGCGGGCGATTGTCAATGCGCTGCAGCTGAAGCTGCGCGATGAGACTGCCGAGAGGGCACCGAAGCGGTCAGTCAACCTCGAAGCGTACAATCTATATCTCCAAGGTCGCTATTACTGGAATCGTCGCGACGAAGAAGGATTCCGGAAGGCGACTACCTACTTCGATCGAGCTCTCCGAATCGACACGACATTTGCGCTCGCGTATGTCGGTCTCGCCGACACCTACAACATGCTCACGTTCTACGGGCTTCTCACGCCGACCGAGGCCTTCACGAAGGCCAGAGCGCTGGCACGTCGCGCCATCGACCTCGATTCGTCGTTAGCGGAGGCCCACGTCGCACTCGCGGACGTGCTCGAAAACTACGACTGGGATTGGAGCGGCGCCGAACGGGAGTACCGACGTGCTATCGCGCTCAACCCTAACTATCCGACAGCTCATCACTGGTACGGCTTCTATCTCATGGAGCACGGCCGATTCGACGAGGCGTTGCGCGAGATTCGACGAGCCGAGGAAATCGATCCGTTATCGCCGATTATCAAGGTGAGTTTTTGCCAAATCCTCCGCGAAGCACGTCGCCCAAGCGAAGCATTGACGAAATGTCTTGAAGCCCAGGATCTCGACCCGACTCGTGAGCCCGCTCACTTCCTGACGGCTCAGGTTTACGCGTCAATGAACCAGTACGACAAGGCGATTAGCGAATACGAAAAGGTCCTCCAGATGCGGCCCGAGCGAACAGAGCTCGCGGCGCTTGGGGCCGCATACGCCAGCGCCGGGCGTCGCCGTGACGCGATGAGGGTACTCAATGGATTGATCTCGCGAGCCAAAGGCCATTACGTGCCCCCGTCGGATTTCGCGCTGATCTACATCGCACTCGGCGAGCGGGATTCGGCCTTCACATGGCTCGAGCGCGCCCGTGTCGCTCGCGATCTACCGGCTGACCTGAAGTACGATCCCGCCTTCGATCGCATTCGCGACGATCCGCGCTTTGCTGCATTACTTCGCGCACTCGGGCTGCAATGACGAGACGAGCCTCGCGCTCTTACTCTGGGTTGGAAAGCCACAAGCTCGTCCGGTGAGAACGCGCTCGACGATTGACGCCCGCGAATCGGTAGCCTAGCCGCGCTTTTTTGAACCGGTCCTGTTAGTGCCTCGTTAGGGACTGTCCTGTACGCACCGCCATCACAACGTCAACGATCGCCTGGGTCGATGCGCGAGCATCGCCCTCATTCGTCGTAAGCGACGCATGTTCAGTATTCGCGAGGATGCGGTGCTCCTACTCGACGATAGCTTGGCAAGCTCATTCTGCAGCGGTATCCAGCCGTTCTGTGCGTCGAGCCCGCCGTGAATGGCGACGAGGATGATCGCCGCCAGGAGTCCGGCGAGGAGTGAGCCGGCCACGATCCGACCAATATTGTGCTTTTGCTGTGCCATGATTGTCTCAGCGGCTGGATGTTGACGTTTGCTTCCGCTCGTTATGCTGGGTGTGCCAGTCGTATTCCATGTACTCGGCCGTCTCGACTGCGACGGCATGACCAAGCAGCTTCGCCACCACGTGCAGCGACGCGTCGATGCCGGCCGAGATGCCGGCGGAGGTCACGATGTGGCCGTTGTCGACGTAGCGGGCACCGCGAAGGATGTTGGTGGAGGGACTCGCTTGAGCGAGCTCGTCGAACGCGACGTGATGCGTTGTGGCATCGAGACCGTCGAGCAGCCCTGCGCGTGCAAGGAGCAATGCGCCGGTGCAGACGGACAACACCGCTTCCGCGGCTCGTGCCTGACGACGAATCCAGTGGAGCAGCGTCGCGTTATGCATCTCGCGACGCGTGCCGAAGCCGCCGGGGAGGACGAGCACGTCGCAACGCGTGGCCTCGTCGATCGACGTGCTCGGCCGAACCTCGAGGCCATTGCGCGCACGGATCGGCGCCTTGGAGAGTCCGACTGTTTCGACTCGGAATGGCGCGGGTCCGGTGCGAAGGCCGGTAACACCGAACACCTCGAACGGGCCGGCAAAGTCCAGGACTTCGACGTCGTCGAAGATGAGGACTTGTACATGACGTGGCGCGCTCGGTGTCACAGGGGTCTCGGCTGTGGTTTGCATGTCAGTGATCTGAGATCGGAGCTAGCCCGTTCAGAGGCCAATGCGTGCGCCAACGCGCAGCATGACAAGATGTGTGGTGCTCTCGAGCGACGAGATCCGCACCTCCCCGCCCTGCAGATCGATGATGCTGCCGGGTGCGAGATAGATGACGTTGACGATTCTCGCGTGCGCGAAGCTCGCGCGATTACGGACCTCCAAGATCGACGACTGGCCTGATCGCGTCTTGAACGCGGAGGCTGAGTCTCTTGAACGTAGGGGCTGACATCATCTTGCCTAACGGTGATTGGAAAAACAGCCGCTACGTTCAAGCGATCATTCACGCGTACGTGTACAATCTGCTCATCG
>QHUV01000327.1 GCA_003222065.1 Gemmatimonadota bacterium
ACTTCACCATCGCGGATCCGATAGTTGAGTGTTTCTGAACGATCATCGAGTGTCACGCGAAGATTCGCCGCGCGCATTTGTTCTGCTATCTTCGCGGCGGCAGGGCGTACGTCATCCGAGATCGGGAGCACGCGTACCTGCTCGGGAGCGAGCCACACCGGAAACGCACCCGCAAAGTGCTCGACCAGAATCGCGATGAAGCGCTCGAGCGAGCCGCTCACCGCGCGGTGAATCACGACCGGCACGTGCTCGGCGTTGTCCTCGCCGACGTACTTGAGGTGGAAGCGCTCCGGGGCGTTGTAGTCGAGCTGGATCGTGCCCAGCTGCCACGCACGGCCGAGTGAGTCGGTGACGTCGAAGTCGATCTTCGGTCCATAAAACGCACCGTCGCCCGCTTTGAGCTCGTAGGCGGTCCCCGTCGCGTCGAGCGCGGCGCGCAGAGCGCTCTCAGCCCGATCCCACAACGCGTCGTCGCCAATGCGGACGGGCGGACGCGTCGCGAAGCGCACCGAGGACTTGAGGCCGAAGGTGGCGTAGTAGCCGAGGATGAAATTCATGAGGAAGCGGACTTCCTCGGCGATCTGGTCCTCGCGCAAGAAGACGTGACAATCGTCCTGCTGGAATTGCCTAACGCGTGTGAGGCCCGAAAGCGCGCCAGTGAGCTCGTTGCGGTGCAACACGTCGAAGGTCACGTAGCGGAGCGGCAGCTCGCGGTACGAATGTCGCTTCGTGTTGTACAACACGTAGTGCGAGGGGCAATTCATCGGCTTGAGCGACATGTCGTGATCGTTCGACTCGGTGTTGAGCACGAGGAACATGTTCTCGCGATACTTGCCCCAGTGGCCGGATTGCTCCCAGAGCGCCTTGTTGTACAACAGCGGTGTCTTGATCTCCTGGAAATGGCCGCGCTGGCGCTCGCGCACGAAGTCGACGAGCGTGTTGTAGAGGAAGGTGCCACGCTCGGTCCAGAACACGGCGCCGGGGGACAAGGGACTCATCATGTACAGATCGAGCTCGCGCCCGAGCTTGCGATGGTCGCGTCGCTTCGCCTCCTCGATGCGAAAGAGATACGCGTCGAGATCCTCTTGCTTCCACCACGCCGTGCCATAGATGCGTTGCAGCTGCTGCCGCCTCTCGTCGCCACGCCAGTACGCCGACGCCACTGAGGTGAGCTTGGCGGCTTTCACATACGACGTATCGGGGACGTGCGGACCGCGGCACAGATCGACAAACGGGCCATCGGTATAGGTCGAGATCACCTCACCGTCACCGAGCTCGCTCAAACGCTCGAGCTTGAGCGGATCGTCAACGAAGACGCGTTGCGCATCCGCGCGCGACACCTCGGCGCGCACGAACGGAAGCTTGTCGGCCGCCACCTTTCGCATTTCGGCCTCGAACGCGGCGAGGTCTTCGGGCGTGAACGGCTTCTCGACCTCGAAGTCGTAGTAGAAGCCATCCTCGATCGCGGGACCAAAGCCGATCTTCGCTTCCGGCCGTAAGCGACGCACCGCGGTTGCGAGGACGTGAGCCGCGGAGTGACGCAACACGTCGAGCGAACGCGGATCGCTTCGCGTCAAAACGCGGAACGATCCACCTGCTCTCAGCGGCGTTACGAGATCTTGTATTTGGCCATCCACCTCGACGGCGATGGCGTCACGGAGCAGCCGTTCGCCGATCGTCCGAACGACCTCGCTCGGCAACGTACCGCGGGCAACGGTACGCATCGCTCCATCGGGCAGCGTGAGCGTAATCATATTGTCGCGGGTAGCGGAGATGGTAGAATCGGGTCGGTCGATCATGGGAGTGATGGCTGAACGGCAACGAGGCGTCGCCGCGGCGACGCCTCGTGGGCGATGCGGCGACTACGATATGTCAGAGCAGTGGCGTCATGAGCCGCGTGTAACGAAAGAACAGCACGAGCCCGACGACGAGCGCGATGGCGACAGTTATCCAAAGCACAACCCGAACGATTGATGCACGCTCTGGCTTTTCGGACGCCGCATTCTCGAGTTGCGAGTCGGTCATCGGCTGCTTTGGACGCGGTGAGATGAGATCGGTAGGTGGCCTTCTTTTTGCACCGAAGTCGCGATACTGCTGCGCGTAAGTTATCATTGGCCAACTACCTCCGCCACAGGGACACCTCACGATGTCACCATTCCGCTATCGCGACGACGAGTCGTCGACCGGCACAATCGTGGGCGTTCTCGTCGGCGCGCTCGCTGGATTCGCCGCGGGCATGCTCGTCGCGCAGCGTGTCGGCGGATTCGGCGGGCTGACGTCACGGATTCGCAAGAGCGCGAGCGCACGCTTCGGGCGCGCCGATACCGACGTCGAGGACGAGGATCTCGAGGAGTACGAGGAGGACGAGGTCGAGCCGGAGGAATACGACGAGTCGCTCGAGGAGCGCGTGCTCGAGGCCTTCCGCAACGATCCGGTGCTCAGCGAACGCGCCATCGACATCGGCTCCGTCGGCGAAGGCATCATCGAGCTCGCTGGGTGGGTGGAATCGGAGGATGAAGCGGAGCACGCGGTCACGATCGCGCGCGGCGTTCCGGACGTCGACACCGTCGTCAATCGGATGTCCATCGGCGATGAGGAGCGCCGATTTCGCGAAGCCTCGCGCCGCGTCAAAGAGGGCGACCCCTCATTGACGGAATCGCGGTGGGAAGGACGCACCGTCGGCACCGGCCGGCGACGGCAGGGCAACTCGCAGGAACCTGATCGCCACGCGGACCCGAAAGTGGAGCTCGAGGATCGCTGGATGAGCGCGGAGGCCGAGATTCGCAACGCGGCCGAGGACACCGAGGCACTGGCCGAGCGGCGGCGTCCGTCAGGGAAGCGCGCGGCACGCGGCGACCGCACGGGTGGCGCGCCGGTCGCGCCCACCGGCGTACCGAAGGGCGATCATGTCGCCCACCCACGCGAGGCGGACGCACGGGCCGCCCGTGTCGACGCGGCCCGCGATACCGGCGGAGAGCGCACGGACTTTGGCGACACTGGTCGCCCCTAGCACACCCGCGATCTCCCTGTCGATCACCAGCGAGCCGCAGCAATGCGGCTCGTTTAGTTTTCGCGCAGCGAAAACTAAACCAGCGCTTCGCGCTCGCTCGTGTTCCTTTGCAACCATGCCCGAATTACCCGATCGTTACGATCCGTCCATAACCGAGCCGGCGGTGTACGCGCAGTGGCTTGGGGCTGAGTGTTTTGCCGCCGACGCGACGCGCTCGTCGCGCATCGGCGGCGATCGTGTGCCGTTCACGATCGTGATGCCGCCGCCTAACGTGACGGGCATCCTGCACGTCGGTCATGGCCTGACCTATACAGTTCAGGATGTTCTCATTCGCTGGGCGCGGATGCGGCGTACCGAGGCGCTGTGGGTGCCGGGCACGGACCACGCGGGCATCGCGACGCAAAACGTCGTCGAGCGGCTCATTGCCCAGGAGGGGAAAACGCGTTTCGATGTCGGCCGGAGCGCGTTTGTCAGCCGTACCGAGGCGTTCGTCGAGGAAAAGGGCGGCGTGATCCTCAAGCAGCTGCGGGCGATCGGCGCGTCCGCGGATTGGAACAGGACGGCGTATACATTGTCGCCGGAGTTGTCGCGGGCGGTGCGTGAGTCGTTCGTGCGTCTGTACGAGCGAGGCCTGATCTACAAAGGACACCGGGTCATCCACTGGTGCCCGCGGTGCCTGACGTCACTCAGCGACGAAGAGGCGGAGTTTCAGGACGAGCCGGGCGCGCTGTATCACATCAACTATCCGCTGTCGGGCGACGCCGCGCGCTATCTGACGATCGCGACGACCAGGCCGGAAACGATGCTCGCCGACGTCGCCGTGGCGGTGAACCCGACGGACGACCGATATCGAAGCTTGATCGGCAAGACGGTGCGATTGCCGATCGTGCACATCGACATCCCGGTCGTCGCCGACGAATACGCCGATCCGGAGTTCGGCACAGGCGTCGTGAAGATCACCCCCGCGCACGACGCCAACGATTTCGACGTCGGGCAACGCCATGGGCTGCCGGCGCCCATCGTAATCGATGAGCACGGGCGAATGCGCGAGGCGCACGGGAGCGATCCGCATTCTGCCCGAGCGCTGGGAGGCCGTCTACGTCTACTGGATGGAGAACATCCGCGACTGGAACATCTCACGGCAGCTCTGGTGGGGCCACCGCATTCCGGTTTGGTACTGCGACGACTGCGATCCGCCGCAGAATATCATAGTCTCCCGGGACGATGTGGTCCGTTGTCCCCACTGCGACGGGCCGGTGCGACAGGACGAGGACGTGCTCGACACCTGGTTCTCGTCGTGGCTCTGGCCGCTGTCGACGCTCGGCTGGCCTAACGAGCAGGCACGCGACCTGAAGGCGTTCTATCCGACCGACGTGCTCGTCACCGCGCCGGAGATTCTTTTCTTCTGGGTCGCGCGCATGATCATGGCCGGCTACGCATTTCTCGAACGCGCGCCATATCACACCGTGTACCTGCATGGCACGGCCCGCGACACGCAGCACCGGCGGATGTCCAAGTCGCTCGGCAATGGCGTGGATCCGATGGACGTGGTGTCACTCTATGGCGCGGACGCGTTTCGTTGGACGCTGATCGCCGGACTGGGGATCGGCGCCGACGTGATTCTCGATCCAGCCGATCTCGAGAAATCGTTTTCGCCTGGCCGGAACTTCGCGACCAAGCTGTGGAACATCGGACGCTTCCTGTTGTCGAATCTTGGCGACGCGCCCGTGCGGCCGCTCGTCGACATCGATCGTCGTCGCTTTGCGCTACCCGATTTATGGGTGCTCGAGCGCTTCGACGGAGCGGTCGCGGAGTGCGATGGGGCGCTGGGCCCGCTGCAGCCGACGAAGGCCGCCGATGATGCCGACGGACGGCACTGGCGCGCTGACGAGCGGTACGCCGGGCTGCGTCTCAACGAGTACGCCGAGTCGGCGCGCCGGTTCGTGTGGAATGAGCTCGCCGATTGGTATCTCGAATCCGTGAAGGGGCGGCTTGGAGCCGACGCCGAGCCTAACGATCGCGAGGTCGCGCGCGCCGTGCTGCTCCACGTCTTCGACGGCGCGCTACGCCTTCTGCATCCCGTCGTCCCGTTCATCACCGAGGCGCTGTGGCAGAAGCTTCCCGGGCGTAAGCCGGGAGAGTTTCTCATTCGCGCCGACTGGCCGCGATTGGGAGCCGCTCCGGATGGTGGCCGGGGTAAGGAGTTCGAGCTGGTGCGCGACGCCGTGCTCGCCGTGCGGCAGATTCGCGGCGATTACAACGTCGCGCCTGGGAAGACGCTCGACGTCATCATCCTCTCACCGAGCGATCGACGCGTGTATGACGACAACGCGTCGACCATCGGCCGCCTCGCGCGCGCCCGCGTGACCGTGGGTAGCGGCGCGGCACCGGAGAGCGCGGCCCACGCCGTGCTGCGCGGCGGAAGCGAGGTCGTCGTGCCGCTCGCGGGCCTCATCGATGTCGACAAGGAGTGCCAGCGGCTCCGTGGCGAGCTCGAGGCGCTCGAGAAACAGATCGTCTCCCGAGAACAGCGACTGGCAAATCCAAAGTACGTGGAGCGCGCGCCCGAGCATGTCGTGCGCAGTGACCGCGCGACGTTGGACGAGATGATCTCGAAGCGCGGCCAGTTGTCGGAGAAGGTGCGGACGTTGTGCGGCGCCTAACGCTACTCGGCGTCGCCGCGCTGGCCATGGGGAGCGCCGGGTGCGCGAACCGCGGCCAGCAGCCGCCCGGCGGTGTCATCGACAAGACGCCGCCCCACGTCAACAAGGTGAATCCGGAATCGGGGAGCGTTAGGCAGCGTGTCGGCGCCGTGCAATTCGGCTTCACCAAGGTCGTGAGCGACGCGCCGGCGAGTGGGCAGCTCAATCGGTATTTCCTCATCTCACCAACGGACGGCGAGCCGCGCGTCAACTGGCATCGTAACCGCATCGACGTGCGGCCGCGCCACGGCTTTCGACCAAATACGGCGTATTCGGTGACGCTGCTACCGGGCCTCGCCGACGTGCGTGGGAACGTGATGACGCAAGGCGCGTCGACGGTTTTTTCGACGGGCGACAGCCTGCCCCGTTTTGGCATCATCGGCAGCATCTTCGATTGGCTGGCCGAGCGTCCTGCTAACGGTGCGCTCATCGAGGCGATCTCGCGTCCCGACAGCGTCGTCTATCTCGCCGCGCCGGACTCGTTGGGCCAATTCTCGATTGGTCCGTTTGGGCCCGGGCGTTACACCGTGATCGGATACGTGGACCGCAACAACAATCGTGCACTCGACCCGGGAGAGCTTTGGGACAGCACGACGGTGTTGATCACGAGGAATCGTCCTACGGTCGAGCTGCTCGCCATAACGAGGGACACGATCCCGCCTCGCATGTCGGCGATTTCGCGCGACGACAGCGTGACGCTGCGTGTCACGTTCGATCGGGCGCTCGATCCGGCGATGCCGCTCACGGCGGCCTTGTTCCGCGTGCAACGCGCG